>JBIKMF010000252.1:0-6083 GCA_044359425.1 Phycisphaerales bacterium | reverse complement strand
CGCTCCGCCTGCGCGAGATCGCCGCGCCCCCCGAGCCCATCCCCGCTCCGATCGTGACGGCCAGCAGCTCCGCGGTCGGGTCGGCGGAGGCCCCGAGAATCGGATCCGGGGGCGGCGCGTGGCGGCCCACTCGCTCGGATCCCTCGCCGAGCATCACCATCGACTTCGGCTACGCCCGCGAGTTCTCCGCGCTCACGCTGTGGGGCGAGGGCCTCGGCGCGTACAGCATCCAGCTCTCCGACGACGGCAAGACCTTCCGCGAGTCGCGCCGATTCGAGGGCCGCGTCGGCACCGAACAGCTCGCCCCGCTCTACGACGTGCAGTCGCGTTTCGTCCGCGTCGCCTTCGGCCGCGACGACGCGGGTGAACTCGCGGTGCATTCGGTCGCGGTGCACGAGCCAGAGGAGTATCCCGATGCCGCGGCGGTCGCGCTGCACGATGCGCCCAAGGAGCAACGGTACTGGACGGTGCTCGGACGGCCCGGCGATGTTCGCGAAGCGCTGATCAACGAGGACGGGATCGTCGAGGTGAACTCGGGCGGCTTCTCGCTCGCGCCGCGAGTGGTCTGGGGCGGGAAGTCGATCGCTCCGGAAACCGTGTCGGTCGAGCTCGTCGACGCCTCTCTCCCCATGCCCGTCGTGAAGTGGAAGGCGGGTTCTGTATCCGGCGAAACCCGAGCGTGGGTCTCGATGGATGAACCGCCGCGCCTGTGGGTGACGTACTCGGTGCTCGCGAACCAGCAGCCCGCCTCCGATTCACCCGACGCGGACCGGTCCGTGCGGTTCGTCGTCGATGTACTCCCGCGCCAGGTGAACCCAAAGTGGCAGTTCCTCACCACGCCCGGTGGTTTCGCACCGGTGAAGTCAATCGCCCGCGAAGGCGACGTGCTCCGTGTCAACGCCGTCGAGCGCGTGGTCCCGATCCCGGCGGCGCAGGCGCTGAGCGCCGCGTCGTTCGCGGCCCGCTCGGCACCCTCGGTGGTCATCGACAAGCCGTGGGAGATGCCGATCGAAGCAGGCACAACCGTGACCGACGACGAAGGCCTCGCCAGCGGTGCGGTCGTGTGGTCGCTCGATGCAGCGGCGCAGGAGCCATTCCGATTCGCGATCTGCGTCCCGTTCGACCCCGCCGACATGCCCCCCGCGGATGCGCCGCTCCCCGCGGATCGCGACGCCACCGCCGCCGCATGGCACAAACTGCTCGATGGCGCAACCGTGTCCCTCCCCGGTGATCGCAAGGCCGTCAGCGAAACCGCGAAGTCCACGCTCGCCCACATCCTCATCAACGCCGACGGCCCGTCGATCCAGCCCGGCTCGCGCTCGTACGAACGCTCCTGGATCCGCGACGGCGCCCTCACCAGCGCCGCCCTGCTGAAGTTCGGCTTCGAAAAGGAAGCCGTCGCGTTCATCGACTGGTACGCCGATTACCTCATCGAAATCGACGAACGCATGCTCAAGGCCCCCTGCGTCGTCGACACCCGCGGCCCCGATCCCGTTCCCGAGAACGACAGCCACGGCCAGTACATCTTCGCCGTCTACAACGCCTACATGCACACCAAAGACCGCTCCATCCTCGACCGCCACTGGCCGAAGATCCAGCGCGTCGCGGCATACATGGACCACCTGCGTTCCAGCCGCATGACCGCCGAGTTCCGCCCCAACGGCCCCAAGCGCAAGGAACCCGGCAAGCCCGCCGTGAACTCCGAGGCTTTCTACGGTCTCATGCCCGAGTCCATCTCGCACGAGGGATACTCCAGCAAGCCCATGCACTCCCACTGGGACAACCTGTGGGCGCTCCGTGGCTTCGAGTGCGCCGCCAAGATCGCCGACGTGCTCGATGCGCAGTACTTCGTGGACGGGTACTCCGAAGCCGCGGAATCCATGCGGATGTCGCTGGTGAACTCCGTCGCGGTGGGCAACCGCAACCACGGCATCGACTACATGCCCGGATGCGTCGAACTCGGGGACTTCGACGCAACGTCCACGACGATGGCCATCTGGCCCTGCGACGTCACCATGGTCGACGGGCTCTCGGATCCCGTGTGGACCACCTTCGAGCGGTACTGGACGTTCTTCGAGGAACGCGCCAAGACCGGCTCCTTCGAGGCCTTCACCCCCTACGAGCTCCGCCAGGTCGGCGCGTACGCACGCATGGGCAAGCGCGACCGCGCCGGCGCAACACTCGATTGGTTCATGGGGTACCGCCGCCCCGCGAACTGGAACCAGTGGGCCGAAGTCGTCTGGCACGACCCCCGCGCACCCAAGTTCATCGGCGACATGCCCCACACCTGGTGCGGCTCGGACTTCCTCAACTCCGTCGCCGCCATGATGGTCTACGAAAAGGAGGACGCCCTCGAGGTCTTCCGCGGCGTGCCCGCATCGTGGATGGACAGCGAAGGCGGTGTCGCCTTCGAACGCATCCGAACCTGGTACGGCGAGCTCTCCGGAACCGCTCGGGGCGACGCAAAGAAGCCCTCCCCATCGCTGCGGGTGGAGATGCAGCTCTCCGGCAACGCTTCCCCCAAGGGCGGACTCTTCATCGAGAATCCGCGGAAGCAACCCGTCAAGCGGTGTACGGTGAACGGCCAGATCGTGCAGGCACACGACAACTTCGTGAACGTTCGGGCCCTGCCCGCGACGGTGATCTTCGAATACGACGACGGGAGCACACGGTGAGCAAGAACGGATCCGCTTCATTTCCTACTGGTTTCGTCTGGGGCGCGGCATCGAGCGCCTACCAGATCGAGGGTGGCTGGGACGCCGACGGCAAAGGCCCCAGCGTCTGGGACCTCTACTCCCACGACCACGTCCCCGCGGGTTGGACCGGCCTCATCGGCGGCGTCACCACCCCCGGCAACGTCTACATGAACCACACCGGTGACACCGGTTGCGATCACTACCACCGCTTCCGCGAGGACGTCGGCCTCATGAAGCAGATGGGCCTCAAGGCCTACCGCTTCAGCATCTCGTGGCCTCGCGTCACGCCCACCGACGAACGCGGCGTCAACACGAAGGGTCTGGACTTCTACAGCGAACTCGTCGACGAACTCCTGAACGCCGGCATCACCCCGTACGTCACCCTCTTCCACTGGGACCTGCCGCTCTGGGCCTACCGGCGCGGCGGCTGGCTGAACCGCGAGGTCAGCGACTGGTTCGCGGTGTACGCCGCGGTCGTCGCCAAGCGCCTCGGCGACCGCGTGTCCAACTGGATGACGCTCAACGAGCCGCACATCTTCCTCGGCCCCGGGCTGCACGAGGGGCTGCAGACGAGCAACGCCCGCAAGGGCCACGCGGAACGTATCCTCACCGCGCACCACGCCCTGATGTGCCACGGGCGCGGCGCGATCGAGCTGCGCGCCAACGCGAAGCTGCCCGCGGTGGTCGGCTGGGCGCCCATCGGCCGCTGCAAGGTCCCCGCGACCAACGACCCGCGCGACGTCGAAGCCGCGAAGATCGCGACCCACGCGGTCACGAGCAAGGACTACTGGAACAACGCGTGGCTCGGTGATCCCGTCGTGCTCGGGCACTACCCGGAGGACGGGCTCAAGCTCTATCACGACGATCTCAAGAACGCGGGCGACGGTGGCGAAGCACTTCGCGCGGTCAACAGCGCGGCGGACCTCAAGCTCATCAACCAGAAGCTCGACTTCTACGGCATCAACGTCTACGACGCCGAGCGCATCAAGATGGGTGACAAGGGACCAGAGAAGGTGGACTTCCCCCCCGGTCACCCGCAGAACGCGCTGCGCTGGTTCGTCGAACCCGACTCGCTCTACTACGGGCCGCTCTGGCTGTACGAGAAGTACAAGGTGCCGATCTACGTCACCGAGAACGGCATGACCAACCTCGACTGGGTCGACACCGACGGCCGCGTCCGCGACCCGCAGCGGATCGACTACACGCGGCGTTACCTGCGTTCGCTGCGGCGAGCAATCGCCGACGGCGCCGACATCCGGGGCTACTTCCACTGGTCGGTGATGGACAACTTCGAGTGGCAGTGCGGGTACCGCGAACGCTTCGGGCTGATCCACGTCGACTACGCCACCGGCGAACGCACGCTGAAGGACTCGGCCCACTGGTACCGCACCGTGATCGATGCCAACGGCGCAACGATCTGAATTCTCAACTCCCAGACGAAGCCCCCGCCAAACCGCCCTCCCCACAGCGCCCGCCCGCCTTACAGCGAACGCCCGGCCACTCCGCCACTTCCCCTCCCCCTCCCCAGTGCCTCTCTTCCCTATCCTCCACCCATGTCCGAATCCAAACCAATCCCCGACTCTCCCCCCTTCCGCTACACCGCGGCATTGGCCAACGCCCTCGAACCCACCTGGCAGGACCGCTGGGATCGCGAAGGCACCTATCGCTCATCGAACCCCGGCGAACCCGGGTTCGATGGCGCCAAGCCCCGCTTTTACTGCCTGGACATGTTCCCCTACCCCTCCGGCGCCGGGCTCCACGTCGGTCACCCCGAGGGGTACACGGCCACCGACATCATCACGCGCTACAAGCGGATGAAGGGCCACAACGTTCTGCACCCGATGGGTTGGGACGCATTCGGCCTGCCCGCCGAGCAGTACGCGATCCAGACAGGCGTTCATCCGGCGATCACGACGCGCAAGGCCATCGACAACTTCCGCCGCCAGCTCAAGCGGTTCGGGTTCTGCTACGACTGGTCGCGCGAGTTCGGGACGATCGACGACGACTACTACAAGTGGACCCAGTGGATCTTCCTCAAGCTCTTCGACGCCTGGTACGACGACCGCGCCGACCGGGCCCGACCCATCGCGGATCTTGTCGCGGCATGCGAACGAGGCGAGATTCAGACTCCCGCTCCATGGGCGGCGATGTCGGAATCGGCGCGGCGCGAGTTCATCGACGGCCGCAGGCTCGCGTACATCGGCGAGCAGGTCGTGAACTGGTGCCCCAAGCTCGGCACCGCGCTCGCCAATGATGAAGTCATCGACGGCCGGAGCGAACGCGGGGGCTTCCCGGTTCTGCGCAAGCCGCTGAAGCAGTGGGTGTTCAGGATCACGGCGTACGCGGACCGGTTGGCGCGCCAGCTGAAGGACCTGGATTGGCCCGAGTCGACCAAGCAGATGCAGGAGGAGTGGATCGGCCGCAGCGAGGGCGCCGAGGTTGACTTTGACGTCGAGTCGCTGGGCGCGAAGCTGCGCGTCTTTACCACTCGTCCCGACACCTTGTTCGGCGCAACGTACATGGTCGTTGCGCCCGAGCACGCCATCGTCGAGGCGGTTCTCGCGAACCCCGGGCGTGAGACGGACGTGGCGAAGCTGACGGACTACGTGCGCGTGACCCGCAGCCGCTCGGAGGTGGAGCGGAAAGAGAACAAGGAGAAGACCGGCGTCTTCACGGGCGTGTACGCACGCAACCCGGTGAACGGGATGCGTGTGCCGATCTGGACTGCGGACTACGTGCTCATGGGGTACGGCACGGGCGCGATCATGGCGGTCCCCGCGCACGACCAGCGGGACTTTGATTTCGCGCGTGCCTTCGGGCTGCCGATCCGCGACGTGGTCTACCCGCGTCCGATCGCCGCGATGCACTTCTTCGCGATGTCCGCGTACGGGAACGAAGCGCCCGCGGGGGATTGGCGTGACGAACTGGCCGACTTCCTCGGGCAGGTGGTCACGCGGATGGACACGGATTCCTCGTTCGTCGAGACTCTCGCGGAATCGCGCGAGATCATCGCGCGCGAGGCCCGTGGCGAAACCACGCCGCAGGACCGTCGCGTCACGAGGCTGACCTGGCTCGAGACGATCGAGTCGATGGGCTTCCAGAACTTCAACAACTTCCGCCGTCGCTTCGAGCACGGCCAGCACCAGGTCTCGGAGGGCGCCGCGTACTCAGCGCCGGGCATCGCGGTGAACTCAACCGCGGCAGGCCTCTCGCTCGACGGCATGCCGACGGCCAAGGCGAAGGAAGTGATGATCCAGTGGCTGGAGTCCGGCGGCGTGGGCCGGCGGACCATCAACTACCGGCTGCGCGACTGGGTCTTCAGCCGCCAGCGGTACTGGGGCGAGCCTTTCCCGATCGTGTTCGACAAGCAGGGCCGCGCGTACCCGA
>JBIKMF010000251.1:0-6122 GCA_044359425.1 Phycisphaerales bacterium | reverse complement strand
TTTCGCCTTCGTCGGCCTTGCAGATGACGACCTGTTCGACCTTGTCGAACTGGTGGATGCGGTAGAGGCCCGCGGTGTCCTTGCCCGCGGCACCGGCTTCGCGGCGGTAGCAGGTGGAGACGGTGACGTACTTGAGGGGGAGCTGGGCTTCGTCGAGGATCTCGTCCATGTGGACGCCCATGAGACCGACTTCGCCGGTGCCGGTGAGGAAGAGGTCATACCCGCCGCCTCGCTTGGATTCTTCGACGTGGTAGGCCTGTTCGCGTCCGGCGGGGAAGAAGCCGGTGCCGATCATGGTTTCTTCGCGGACGAGGGTGGGGACGCTCATCTGGGAGAAGCCGTGGCGGTCGGTCATGAAGTCGATGGCGTAGCGGAGGACGGCCTGGTGGAGGCGCATGCCTAAGCCGGTGAGGATGTAGCTGCGGGAGCCGGCGAGTTTGACGCCCCGGTCGAAGTCGGCGAGCTTGTGGAGGGCGAGGAGTTCGATGTGGGTCTTGGGTTCGAAGCCCTTGTTGGCGGCGAAGGACTTGCTGGTGTCGAACCAGCTGGGGTTCCAGCGGCGGATCTCGACGTTGTCGTCGCTGGAGTTGCCGACGGGGACATCGGGGTCGGGGGGGAGGGGGACCTGCAGGAGGATGGTGTTGATCTGGGCCTGGAGGGTGGTCTCCTTGGCCTCGAGTTCCTGGATCGCGCCCTTGAGCTGCTGGGGCTTGTTCTTGAGCTCTTCGATCTGGCGTTCGATGTCGGCCTTGGCATCGCCCTGTGCGGCCTTGAGCTGGCCCTGGAGCTTGCCGATCATGGGGCCGCTTTCCTTGGCGATCTTGTTCTGTTCGGCCCGCAGCTTCTCGCGCTCCATGGTGATGGTGCGGCGTTCGCCGTCGAGGGAGACCAGCCGTTCGATATCCACGGTCACGCCCTTGGCCTTGGCACCGAGTGCGAAGCGGGCGGGGTTTTCACGGAGTTGCTTGAGGTCGATCATGGGGTGGAAGGGTAGGAGTGGAGAGGGCGGGAGTGGGGGAGTTCGGGGCGCGGTTTGGTCGCGGGTGGGTGGGTTTGGCCGCACCCTACCGGCGCAAACCCTGTAAACTTGTTCGGATGTCCACGACCCGCCTGAAACTCACCCCGATTCGCGGCCAGACCAAGCCGTTGTACCTGGTCGACCTGCCGGTGACGATCGGGCGGGGGCCTGACAACACCCTGCCGATTATCGATGAGCGCGCGAGCCGTGCGCACTGCGTGGTGGAGCGGGACAACAGGGGCGTATGGATCGTGCGTGACTTGGGGAGTCGCAACGGCACGAAGGTGAACGAGCTCAAGATCGAGGGGCGGCACGAGCTGCGGCCGGGCGACGTGATCAGGGTCGGGGCACACGAGTTCATGGTGGAGTCGGATCGTCCGGCGCGGGCGAGCATGAGCATCGACGAGGTGCTGAAGGACAACGTGGTGGAGGCGTTCCACACACCCTTGGACAAGAGCGCCGAGGTGGGGTGGATGTTCGAGTTGGCCGAGATCATCGAGAATCTGCCGCCGAAGGGCCCGGGCGACATGGTCCGGGTGGTGGACGCGAACGGCAACGACTCGGATGTGCTGGAGGGGACGAGCGACGGACCGAACGCGGTGAGGTTGCTGCTGCAGGTGGCGGCGAAGTCGCGGGCGACGGACGTCCATGTCGAACCGAAGACGGAGAAGTACAACGTCCGGATGCGGATCGACGGCGACATGGTGCCGATCATTGAGGTGAGCAAGCGGGTGGGGGAGTTGATCTACGGCGTGGTGAAGGCGGCGGGGCACATGCACGTGGCGGGGCGCGACGCGGTGCAGGACGGGCACTTCTCGTCGAGGGTGGGTGAGCGGCGGGTGGACTACCGCATCTCGTTCACGCCCTCGGTGAACGGGCAGAAGCTGGTGATCCGCGTGCTGGATCAGCGCGGGTCGCCGGGATCGCTGAACGACCTGGGCATGGCGCCGTACATGCTCGACCGGATCCGTCAGGTGACGTCGCAGGATTCGGGGCTGCTGCTGTCGGTGGGTCCGACGGGGAGCGGCAAGACGACGACGCTCTACAACGCGATCCGCGAGATCGACCGGCAGTCGTACAACGTGGTCACGATCGAGGATCCGGTTGAGTATCACCTCGACAACACGACGCAGATCCCCATCGACGAGCACAAGGGCAACACGTTCGGAACACTGCTTCGGAGCGTGCTGCGGCAGGACCCGGATGTGATCCTCGTGGGCGAAATCCGCGACGAGGAGACCGCCCGCACGGCGATGCAGGCGGCGCTCACCGGCCACCTGGTGTTCTCGAGCGTTCACGCGAAGGAATCGATCACGGCGGTCTTCCGGCTGCTCGATCTGAAGGTCGAGCCCTACCTCGTGGCGAATGCGCTGAACCTCGTGCTCGCGCAGCGCCTCGTGCGGGTGCTGTGCGATATCTGCCGGCGCGAGATCGCCGTTGCCCCGGGTCAGGCGACGCGCGTGGGCAAGTACCTCGGCGGCAAGACCAAGGTTTTCGCGGCGACGGGATGCTCCAAGTGCCTGCGCACCGGGTACAGGGGTCGGCGGGCGTTGTTTGAGTTGCTCGACGTGAACGATGAGCTGCGGGACATCATCCTGCACAACCCGTCCATCACGGCGATGAAGAAGATCATCGAGCAGGGGTTGTTCACGACGCTGCAGCAGTCAGGCTGGAAGCTGGTCGCCGAAGGGATGACCACGCTCGATGAGGTCGACCGTGTGGCGGGGATGACCTGAGACCGAGCGATTGACGGCCGGAGCGGGCCGAGGTCGGGCACCATCGTGAGCGAGGCGTCGTTACGCGCCGATGAAGCGGTGGTCTTTCCACGCGGGGAACTTGTCTCGCCAGCGGCGGACGGCGGCGGGATCGAGGGGGACGCGGATGACGGCGTTGAGTTCGAACGATTCGACGAGCGTTTCGCCGGTCGGGCCGACGGCCATCGATCCGCCCATGTATTCGAGCTTGGGGTCTTTACCCGAGCGGTTGCACCCCAGGACGTAGGCCTGGTTCTCCACGGCCCGCGCGGGGAGCAGGGTTCGCCAGTGGGAGTGGCGGGCCGAGGGCCAGCAGGCGATGACGACGAACGCCTCGGCGCCCGACCGCATGGCGCGCCGGAAAAGCTCGGGGAATCGCAGGTCGTAGCAGATGATGGGGGCGATCGTCAGCCCGCCCCATGCGAACAGCTTGGGGCCATCGCCGGCGTCGAAGGCCAGGTGCTCGCCGCCGAGGGTGAAGGGGTGGCACTTGGTGTACTCGCAGAGCACGGCGCCGTCGGGGCCGACAGCGGTGGCGACGTTGCGGCCCCGGCCTTCGGTTCCGGCGACGGTGCGGCCCCCGAGCACGCACGCGCCGTGGCGGGCGGCGATCTGGCGCATGGCGTCCAGCGTGTTGCCTTGGTCGATCGAGGTGGCGGCGTTCATGGAGAAGCCGGTGTCGAACATCTCGGGCAGGACGAGGAGGTCGCCCGGAGCGGGGTCGGCGCGCCGAGCAGCCTCTGCCGCCCTGGTGAGGTTGGTGGCCGGGTCTTCCCAGGCGAGATCGAGTTGCAGGAGGTGGGCGTTCATCGGGGGGATCGTACGGAAGGCCGGAGTCTCGTACACTACCGGCGTGCCGAAGACGGTGACCCCCAGAATGCCCCGCGTGCTGCTCGCCAGTCGCTCGCCCCGCAGGCGAGAGTTTTTGTCGCGCGCGGGGGTGCCCCATGTGGCCGAGCACCCGGGTTTCGATGACGCGGTGCTCCGGCCGGGGCGCGTGTCCGCGCGGGAGTGGGTCGCGGCGTTGGCCTACCTGAAGGCCTGGGCGGGAACGAAGCTCGAGTGCGCCTCCGAGGCGGAGCTGGTGATCGGCGCGGACACGACGTGCGTGAAGCAGGGACGGATGCTGGGAACCCCCGAGAGCGAGGCGGAAGCGTCGGAGATGTTGGCGACGTTCTCGGAGGCCGATCACGAGGTGATCACCGGCGTGGCGATCATCGAGCGGAGCAGCGGTCGGCGGCACGTGTTTACCGACACGGCGCGGGTACGTGTGGGGAGGCTGACGCCGGAGATGATCCGCGCGTACCTCGCGACCGACGGATGGCGGGGGAAGGCCGGGGGGTACAACCTGAGCGAGCGTGTGGAGGCTGGCTGGCCGATCACGTTCGAGGGCGATGAGACCACAATCATGGGACTGCCGATGCGGGCGCTCGTCCCGATGCTGGCCGGGTGCGCGGGGGATGTGCGATGAGTTTCCTCGGCGCAACCAACGGTCCCATTGCACCCGCGTGGGCCATCATCCCGGTTGGGTTCGTGGCGCTCGTCGTGATCGCGCTGCACGTGCTGCAGGTCATGCGTTCGGACATGCCGCCCAGTCGACGCCGCATCCGGGTCGCCAACGGTTTGCTGATGATGTTCACGACGCCGCTGTCGGCGTTCGCACTGAGCATCGTCAACCCCGCGACGCAGCAGAAGCTCTTCGCGATGTCGTGGATTCTCACGATCGCGCTCGTCACGCTGATCTTCGGGCTCGCGTGGTTCGACATCCTCAACAACCTCCGGATCTATCGCGCCGAGCAGCGCGAGATCCGCAGGGCGATCGCCAAAAAGCAGGCCGAGGGTGGAGGGATGAAGCTCGTGCAGCCCCCGGACCGCCACGAGCCATGAACTCCTCCGCACGAGGTCCGATGCCCGCCTGGCTGGGGGCGATACCCGCGGCGATCCACGGCGCGGTCGTGCGCTCACGAAACAGGCGGTTTGATCGCGGGCTCGGCGTGGTCACCCTCGATCGCCCCGTCATCTCGGTGGGCAACCTCTCCGTCGGCGGAACGGGCAAGACCCCGCTGACGCTGCAACTCCTCCGATGGCTCGTCGACGCGGGGCTCGGTCCGGCGATCGCCATGCGCGGCTACGGCGATCCCGGAGGACGCGAGAGCGACGAGGCAAAGCTCTACCTCCGCGCGTTCCCCGATCTGCCGCTGGTTGCCCAGCCCGATCGCCTCGGCGGCCTGTTGCAGTTGTTCGCAACGCCCGAGGGCGATGCCGCGCGGTGCGTGGTGCTCGACGACGGCTTTCAGCACCGCCGGATCGCGCGCCAGTCGGACATCGTGGTGATCGATGCAACCCGACCTCCTCACCGCGACCGACTGCTGCCCGCGGGCTGGCTGCGCGAGCCGATCGAATCCGTCCGTCGGGCCACGGCCGTCGTGATCACCCACGTGTTGCGGGTGGGTGCAGCGGACGTCGCGGACATTAAGCGTGAGGTCGCGGCGGCGGGTGGGCCGGGTGTGGTGGCCGACTGCGACCATCTCTGGACGGATGTGGCGGTCTCCGCGGCGGGTGGCGAGACGGTGCACGGCACGTCGTGGCTCGCGGGGAAGCGGGTCGTCGCCGTGTGCGCCATCGGGAACCCGACGCCCTTTCTCGACAACCTCCGCGGCGTGGGCGCGAGCATTCAGGCCGAACTGGTGCTCCCCGACCATGACCCGTTCGCTCCGCAGACACTCTCGCGGCTCCTGGCCGAAGCGGGCGCGGCCGGTGTTCATGCCGTGGTGTGTACGGAGAAAGACTGGTCGAAGCTTTCCCGCGTGCGCCGGGAACTCTGGCCGTGCCCGGTGGCCCGCCCGAGGCTCGGACTGCGGTTTCTGAGCGGCGAAACCGAGCTGAAGGCCCATGTGATTGCCGCGGCGGGCCTCGAGATCGCGTGATGTGGGTCTCTGGCAAATGGCGTTCGCTCCCGGGCGGGGAGGCCGCAACAATACACCCTCCATGGATGATCTCCTTCGATCCCTTTCGCAGTGGCGGCCCTTCACGGCATTGGTCGTGGGCGACTTCATGCTCGATCAGTACGTGTACGGCGACGCGGAGCGGCTCAGCGCCGACGCGCCCGTTCCCGTGCTGCTCGTGCGGAGGAGTGAGCACCGAGCAGGGGGGAGTGCGAATGTGTGTCTGGATCTCGCCGCGCTAAGGGGCAGCGTGCGGGCGTTCGGCGCAACCGGGGACGACCCAACGGCCGGGCTGTTGCGTGCATCGTTGGAGAGCGCGGGTATCGCGAGCGAGGGGCTGGTGCGCGATGCTTCACGGCCGACGACGCTGAAGCAGAACCTGGTCGGCCTCGCCCAGGCGCGACA
>JBIKMF010000250.1:0-6136 GCA_044359425.1 Phycisphaerales bacterium | reverse complement strand
TCGGCGGGGGTTTTTATTTCACCGCATCCAGCCGCACCCGCACCGGCTCCATCCGCACTCGACCGTTCTCGATCACGAAGCCGGCCTTGGTCGGGATCGGCTCCACGGTGAATCCCGCGGCACGCAGTTCCTCAGCCGGGAGCACATTGTTCCGCTGCGTCGTCTGCGCTCGCACGAAGATGACGAACGGGCCACGCGACCGGACCTGGTCCTTGAACTCCTCCAGCGTCCACGACTTCCCGCCAGAGGTCACGTCCCGGATTCGAGTATCACCCACCGACTCGACCCGCGCTCCGACGTAGTAGTCGAGCATCGCGTTCCGCCATTCGTACGCGGCGAACCGCGACGGATACTCGCCCGCTTCCAGCAGTTCCGCCACGATCGCGCGAGCGCTCCGCTCCGGGAAGTACCGTTCTCTCGCGATCCCGTACCACAACCCCTGCCCGACCGCGAGCAGAACGATCGCGCACCATACCCCGGTCCGCCACAGCGGCGCCCGCGGCGCGACGCGTGCGGACCCGAGCAGCGTCGCAAAGCCGCACCCACCCAGGATCGCCACCCCCGGCCACAGCGGAGTGAGGTAGCGAGCAACGCCCTTCCCGAGCGCCGAGAATGCCGCGAAACCGATCAGCACCCAGGCCAACGCGACGAACCACCCGGCGCCCAGCAGCGGGCGGCGCCGCACGATGAACACGAGGGTCACCATCGCGGCGATCGACCCGAGCCCGACTCCATAGGACATCGCCTCGAGATTGTTGACCGGCGAATCAGGCACGAGCAGGTTGAGATTGTCCTCCGCCTCTTTGTTGGCCCACGCCGACGCCGCTTCCGGCCCGATCGCCCGACCGACGAGCTTGCCCCACACGAGAACCGCTGCCACGCCCGCACCGAGCACCACCACGAGGTGAGTCCGGGTTGCGGCTCGCCAGAGCGCCCCCAGGCGTGCACGATCGGCCAGCGCGGCCCCGACCGCACCGACACCGGCGCCGCACGCGGCAAGGATCGGCCAGCCGAGCGGGTTGTTCAACTGGTCCACCACAACCGGGTCCTTTCCCCGCCGCAGAATCACGGCGGTCAGGATCACCGTCAACGCCGCGGCGACACTCGCGGCTGGCCAGAGCTTTCGGTCGCGCGTGCCGGGGATCTCGTGGGAGAACGCGGCCCACAGCACAATGCCTCCGTACCCCGCGACCGCGATCGCGAGAAGCCCAGGTGGTCCCTTCGTCAGCGCTGTTGCCACACTCGCAAGCGTTGCCAGAAGCAGCCAACCCCAAGCGGTCGGCTGTTTCCCGAAGGGGAAACCCGCGTCCGCGGCGGCGAGTTGATCGGCGCCGTGCCTCAGCCAGGCGAGCACGACCGCGCCCGCCGCCACAACCACGCCGGGAGCGAGCAGCACGTCGAGTTCCCCGATGCGGCTGGACCTCGCGTAGAGCAATCCGGTCGCGAGGAACGCCGCACCGAAGAGCGCGGCATCACGGGCCCAGTCGTTGTCGTTCGCGGCGCCAGCGAACGCGCGCGGACGTGCAGAACGGAGCATCCGACGCGCGAAGAGGTAGAGCGACACGACTCCAAGCCATCCGGCAAGGGCCACGGTGGCCCGAATCTCCCACTCCCCCACTTTCGTGCCGCGAAGCTCGGCGAGCCCGAGTTGAATCCAGTAGAACAGGGGCGGCTTCGCGATGTACGGCTGGTGGTTGATCGTGGGGTAAAGCCAGTTGCCGGCCTCCTGCATCTCGCGGGTGGCCTGCGCGCGCTGCGCCTCCTGCCAGTTCGTGAGTCCGTGCGAGGTCAAACCCAGCCCGTAGGTCACCGCGCACAGCAGCGTCAACACGACCAGATCAACGACAGTCCGCCCGACATGATCACGTTTCACTTGTCGCTCCCGAACGCCGCACGGACCAATCGTGGGAGCACGTCCCCGGATCGGCCCGCAATCGCGGCGTCAACGGCGCGACTGTTGGCAGTGGCCTCAAGATTCACCTCTGCCGTGAACGCACCTTCGGACGATGCGAGCGATACGAACCCAGCCGCGGGATAGACGACGGCGCTTGTTCCCACGGAGATGAAGACATCGCACGACCGGCTCCGCGTCATCGCCTCGAGCAACACGTCCTCCGGGAGTTGCTCGCCGAACCACACGACATCGGGTCGGAGCAAACCGCCCGGGTGGAACGGGGACTTTGCGGGATAGTGCGGCATCCGCTCCTCCGGTGGGATGAACTTCCGCCCGGTCTCCGTGCAGCGCCAGTCGATGATCGACCCGTGGAGTTCGAACACGCGGGTGCTGCCGGCACGCTGGTGGAGCCGATCGACGTTCTGCGTGAACAGCGAGAACTCCCCGCCTCGCGCGACGACCTTTCGTTCCATCTCGGCCAGAGCGAGGTGGCCCGGGTTCGGCTCCGCCGCGAGGCACCCGATGCGGCGCCAGTCGTACCAGCGGGTGACCTTCTCAGGGTCCGCGGCGAAGGCCTCGGGGGTCGCGAGCGTCGCGGGGTCGAACTCGGCCCACAGCGTCCGCATGTCGGGCGGCAGGTCCTCCTTCGTGGCGCCGCGAAACGTCCGTAGGCCGGATTCGGCGGACACTCCTGCTCCGGTCAGCACCACCACACGGCTGGCAGTGGAGAGTCGAGTGGCGAGCATCTGCAGTGCACCATCCATCGTTCACCAGTCCTTTCGCACGAACCTCACGAGGTCCGATTCTGCCGCGACATGCCCAAACGCCAAACTACAGGAACACTCGCACGTTCTCTTCGAGCATCGCACCTGGGCCCCGCGATCGTCGTTCTGCCGCCGCGGCGTCGTCGGGCCCGGCCGCGACACCGACATCGGCCCGCCCGACCGTGCTTCGTGCGATCGCAAGAACGAGGTCGCGTCTGGCCATTCGAGGAGTGTACCGCGCAAGGGAACGGAGCCCCGCGGGGGGCTCCGTGATGATTCAAACGGCGATCCGTAGTACGAACCGGGCGGGTGCTTGAGGTTACTCGAACTTGCCCTTGATCTGCAGATCGAAGTCGAGGATCGACGCGACGTCCTTCGCGGACTTGTTCTCGAGCCCGCTCAGTCGATTGATGATGTGCTTGGGATCGTCGAACGCGATCGAACCGAGCAGCTCGAACTTGCGGTTGAGCACGTCCTTCAGATTGACCTTGTCGGGGCCGAGGTGGTTGCGTGCGTGGCCGCCCGGGTACATCACGAATCCCGAGTCGTGCGTCTCGCCCTGATCGTCGGTGATGACGATCGAGGTCGGGATGCCGTCGGGGTACTTCGCGTCGTACTCCGCGCCGCCGTGCTCGAAGGTCATCTTCGCCATCAACGAGCGGGTGAGAGGATCGTGGAGAGCCTTCGCATCGAAGTCGCGGGGCCCGAGCATGAGTTCCTTCCAACCCAGCGAGGCCTTCTTGTTCGCGGCGTGAAGTTCGAGAGCCTTGCGGAGCATCGTGCAGACAAGGTACAGCATCGAGTGGTCCGCGGACTGACGGGTCTTGGGGTCACGCTTGGCGGGATCGCCGATGATGCCGAACGCCGGCTCGTACGCCACCACCACCATCTTGCTGATGCAATCGCCGCTCTGGTCGTCGAGCAGTCGAGGGTTCGCGTTCACGAGATTGATCAGCCCCTGCAACGCGCCCGCGGACTGATGCTCGTAGAGACCGAGCTTGAAGTGCATGCCCATCACCGCGAAATCGTCGCCGGTGCGGGCCAGGTGAAGATCAAACGGCGACGCGTCCTTCTTGGCGGTGTTGGCGCTCGTCGCTCCGACCTTCTGGAACATCTGACCGGGGCCCTCGAAGATCCGGAAGATCGCCTCGGGGTTGCGGAAAATGTCACGCGGTCCCATGAACCCGGACATGCTCCGCTTGACGCTCAGGATGGCGGCCTCCGTCGAGATCGCGGCCGAAGCCCCCTTGCTGTCGGAGAGCTGCTTGCCCGCGCGGATCGCGCGAAACGGGATGTAGTGCGCGATCACCATGCCGATGGCGGACTCGATCTGCTCCGCGGTTGCACCCATCATGGCGCCGAACGTCGCCGCGCTGCCGATGGCACCGTGCACCACGTGATCGACCTTGTAGCTCTTGAGGCTGAACGCCTCCGCGAGCCGGCCCCGGATCTCGTCGAGGAGGATCATCCCGCGAAGGGCGAACTCGCCGCCCATGCCCCGCATCTGAGCCGCGGCGAGCGCTACCGGGTAGAAGTCGTTGTGGCCGAACTCACCTGCGGTCTGGTTCCGAGAGGGGTTGAAGCCGAAGTTGGTGCCGTTGCTGTCCCACTCCCGAACCGCCGCGGCGTTGGCGACGATGGCCTTCTCGACCTGGACGTCCACGCCGGAGCCGAACACCGTCGCGCCGGCTCGCACCGCGTGCTTCGACCAGGGCGTGCCCTTCATCGAGCCGAAACCGGAGGGCCCCACCGGGTACTGCATCGCTTCCTCCCGCAGAAGGACGGGCGCGTTGGTTCCCATGGCGATGGCCGAGAGCCCGCAGAGGCAGGCGTCGGTATGGAACATGTTGGTCCGCTCACGGACGGACGCCGCCGGCTCGCCGCGCTTGCCCGGCTTGTCCGACATGAAATCGATCGCGTACTGCGCGATCCCGAGAGCTTGGTTGGTGTCGGCGGGGAGCGTGACGAATTCGTTGGCCATGGCTGCCTCAGGGGTTGCGGGTGGGTGCATCCGGACGGGACCGCAACAGTAGGAATCCACTCCCCTGGATCCCACTTCCCCCGGCAGATCCCCCGCGAGCCCTGTGCGGGTGTATGCTCTTTGCATGCCGAACTACTCCCAGCCCGACCCGACCCTCGCCCCCGGCCTCCGCAGCTGGGTGGAGTCTGCGAACGACCCAGCCGGCGAGTTCCCGATCCAGAACCTCCCCTACTGCGTCTTCCACGAGGAGGGCGCTCCGGAGTCGCACCTGGGCGTGCGGATCGGCGACCGGCTGCTCTCGGTTACTGAAGTGAACCACGCGGGGCTCCTCGAGAACCTCGGCTTTGGCGAGGAAGCCTGGGAGGGGCTTCAGGCCGCCTGCGAGATCGCGGCGGCTGACCTGCTGAGCAGCCTCACCCCGCGCGATCGCTCGGCGCTCCGCGCGAGACTCAGCGCGATCCTGGCCGCCGGTTCGGAGCACCGCTCAGCGGTCGAGGACGGGTGCTTTTTCGCCGCGAACAGCGTGGAGTTCGAGCTGCCGGTGACGGTCTCGAACTACACAGACTTTTACGCGTCGATCCACCACGCGACCACGGTGGGGAGCATGTTCCGGCCCGACAACCCACTGCTGCCGAACTACAAGTGGGTCCCGATCGGATACCACGGCCGCGCGAGCACCGTGGACGTTGCGAGAGCGGCGATCAAACGGCCCAAGGGTCAGACCAAGGCGGACGACGCGGCCGCGCCGTCGTTCGGCCCGTGCGCGATGCTGGATTACGAGCTCGAAGTGGGCTGCGTGATCGCCACCGAGAACAACCAGGGCGACCCCATTCCCGTCGGTGATGCCCACAAGCACGTGCTGGGGTACTGCCTGGTGAACGACTGGTCGGCCCGCGACATGCAGAAGTGGGAGTATCAGCCGCTGGGCCCGTTCCTCGCGAAGAACTTCGCGACGACGGTGTCACCCTACCTGGTGACGCCCGACGCGCTCGAGCCCTTCCGCTGCGCCCCCCTCGCCCGCCCCCACGGGGATCCTCAGCCCCTGCCCTACCTGCTCGACGAAGCGGACCAGCGCCGAGGCGCAATCGATATCGAGCTCGAGGTCCTTCTCAGTTCGGCCGACATGGTCAAGAGGGGCATGGCCCCGGTCAGCATCAGCAAGAGCAAGGCCTTCCGCGAGCTCTACTGGACGTTCGCCCAGTTGATCGCCCACCACACGAGCAACGGTTGCTCGCTCCGCTCGGGCGACCTTCTCGCCAGTGGCACGGTGTCCGGCCAGGAGGCCTCAACACGAGGCTGCCTGCTCGAACTCACCTGGGACGGCCCCGGAAAGCCCCGCAAGCCGATCATGCTGCCCACCGGCGAGAAACGCGTCTTCCTCGCCGACGGCGACACGGTCACCTTCCGCGGCCGTTGCTCGCGCGAGGGTGCGGTCTCCATCGGATTCGGAGAGTGTACCGGAACGATCGCGCTCTAGGCCGGGTCAAGGTCGCGGAA
>JBIKMF010000022.1:0-21245 GCA_044359425.1 Phycisphaerales bacterium | reverse complement strand
GGGTTCGGTCGCGACGGGCGCGCTCGACAACTACCGGGGGTCGCACGCCACGGTGCGCTTGCTCCCCGGATACTCAGCGCGATTCATGGTTCGCCCCGAGGGCGGATTGCCGACGTCCGATCCGCTGAAGGTGACGATGTACCTCCTTAACCACCCGAGCTCGTCGTCGGTTGCCGCCCGCGCGGTGACGACGCGAAGTCAGGGTGGAACCGAACTGAGCGGCGTACGCCTACAAACCCCCTCGCTCGGAAAGCAGTCGCGCACCCCCCCGCCTGAACCCAAGCGCGTGCTTGCCATCAGTCGTCCGACGCTGATCTTGCCGTCGTGGCAGTCCGAGTACGGCTCGGTCACCGTCGACGACACCGACCGCGCGTTCGAGGGCATCGAGCCGGGGGACATGGTGCAGTTGGTCGACGAGCACGGGTCCGGCGCGGCCGAGGACGAAGCCTTCCTTGTGCGCGACGTCGTTCGCGGAAACTCGGGCGAACTGACGCTGAGCTACAACTGGCTACCTCGGAAGTTCCCGGAACCCGGAGATCGCGTGACATTCGTCAAGGGCGCGGACATCTTCCAGAAGGTGTCTGTGGAGCTCGATCCCGTGAAGGCGGGTGTATGGCGCGGGTTGGAGCTCGTCGCGGGGACGGACGGTGACGGTGTGGCACTGTGGGGGTTCGCGTTCGAGAACCCCGCGCGGAACGGGCTGGTGACGATGCCGATCGGTCGGTCCGGTTGCGGGTCGTTGATCCAGTCGGCACGCTGGCCCCGCGAGGGCAATGCCGGGAGCACCTCGCTCTTGACAAGGATCTTCGACGAACTCGGGCTTGACGTGCTCGTGCTGTCGACGGCGGAACAAGGCACCGGTGACGGTCAGCATGCCGCATCGACAGAGCGAGTGCTCGACATCATCCGGGAAGAGTCGCCGCAGACCGAGTGTGTCATCTACGCCACCGGACCCGAGTACTTCTCGGAGGACCGTGTCGACAAGTCGGACATCGGTCGGAAGTTCGAGGTCTGCGTGGCGATGCAGTTGGCCGCCGCGAACAAAGGCGTCCCGATGACGTCGTTCTTCTTCGATCACGAGTACAGCTCGTCGGCGTTCGGCCGGCTGCAGTCCGGAGTCGATACGACCGAAGGCGCCACGCACCCGGGCACTGTGCTCGACGTGTCCATTCTCGCGAAGCAGCTGCTCTCCCTCCCACGCGCACTTCCCTTGGTGCAGCCGGATAGCTTCTTCGGGTGCCCGAGCGCAACAGCCGAGTTCTTCTCCCCCCGATCCCCGCTCCCCGGGGTGTCGTGGCGATGGGAGATCGAGCTCGCCCAAGCCCCCGGCACGTACGAGCCCCTCGCCGATGGTCCTCTCGTACGCAACGGTGTTCAGGTTGCGGTCGTCGACGGCGCCGCTTCACCAAGCCTCCGCCTGACCACTCTCCAGGCCTGGCACATGATCGGCTGGCCCGTGCCGGGGAGAGGCAACGTGCGACTCGTCGAAGTGACCGATGGTCATGCACTGACCTCCGATCCCATCCCCGTCGCGCTCTGTCCCACCGATCTTGACTGCTCCGGTGGGGTGGACGGAGACGATGTGCTTCTCTTCTTCTCGTTCTGGGATCGCTCCGACCCTCGCGCCGACTTCGATGGCACCACCAGCATCGACGGTGACGACGTCATCGGCTTCTTCGCCAGTTGGGACCAGGGATGCTGAACCGCCTCGCCTCCAACCGCCTGCTTCCGCCGATTCTCGCGCTCGCGGCAACGCTCATGCTCGCCTCCACACTGCCCGCCGCGTACCGACTTACGGTCGCTGACCCCGGCGCGCAGTCGCTCACGAGCATCCCGCTCAACGGGTTCAACCCGTTCGAACCCTGGCTCTCCACCGGCGCCTCCCTGCGTGCCGCCCCCTTCTTCGACGGTTCAACCACCGCGGGTGTCGCCCATCTCGCGCAGTCCACCTTCGTTCCCGACCCCACCTCTGCCACCATCCTGACGGTCGCTCCGGGCCACGGGCACCGCTTCGCCGCTTCGGACGTGCTCCGCGTTTCCCGCACCGGTGAACTGTTACGCGTCATGAGCGTTTCCGGTGACTCCCTGACCGTGAGCCGTTCGCATTTCGGCTCTGCGCCCTCGGCCCTGATCGATGGCGATGCGATCACCATCCTCTCCCGCCACACCTCCTTCGTCTGCTGGTATCTCTGCGAGCAGCCGCAGGATGCCCCGCGTGCAACCATCTGGGAACTCGACCGCCGCAGCGCGTCCGCGGCAACCATGAACGTCGCCATCGGCCCCGGTCCGTCTGGCTGGCGCATCGACGCCGCGCTCGCGGGCACCTCGCCCCTCGCCGTCGACCTGCCGTTCGATCCCCGAGGCCGCTGGCTGCTTCTCAGCCTGGCGCACATCAACCAGGCCGACTCGCCCGCCGATGACCTGCTTCTCTCGGTCTTCGACCCCGCAACCGCACAGACCCTCGTCGCGGCCGCCCCCTTCGCCGCAGCATTCGCGCCAGAGTGGATCCCGGACACAGCTACCATCGGCGATCGCTTTGCCATCGGTGCCGGTACCCAACGCAGTGCGCTCGGAATCTGCATCCCCTCGCTCGTCGCCGATGCCGTCGCCGACGGACGCGTGCTCCCCACCGGGATCGCGACCACCGATGCTTCGGCACTCGCGCACAACAAGGGGCTCTCGGGCCACGTGACGTTCAACGACTTCGAGTCCTGCGTGTGGGCGACCAACTACTCGGCCGGAGCTTTCGGCGGCACAACCAACGAGGCCCGCGCGGGAACAACCGACGGCGCACTGCACGTCTTCGACCGCACACGCAACTTCCTGAACTTCCGCCACCAGACCGACCCCGGAACTTCCGTCTACGGCGGAGTCGTGAGCGTTGACCCGTACCTGTTCGGGGCTCCGGGCCTCGCCCCGCAGCGCCCCGCGTTCGACTCCACCGTCGGGAGTATCGCGTCGCCGGCGAGCGCGACAACCATGGCCGCCCTCGGCGGCCTTCACCCCTCGGGCCTCGCCGGCCAGCGCACGCGACGCTTCGCCGCGGCAATCACGGGCGGTGTGGCGATCGACCGGCTTCGGATCGGGATTTTCGGGAACTCCCGCGCGGTGTACCCGCAGTCCTATCCACTCAGGCTCTCCAGCGGGGAGTTCGCGGGGCGAGAGTGCCGCTCAAACTTCGTCGACATGGGCGTCGTCGGCCAGGCGCCGATCTACAACAATGGTTTGCTCATCGGTCACATCGGCCCGGTTCCCTGGTGCAACTGGTCCGACGCGGATCGTCCGAGCGGGGGCTACGGCGCCGATTGCTCGGCGCAGCTTCCCTTGTGCGTCGCTCACCCCGATACATCACCCGTCGCGGTTCCCTCGTCTGTTGCGATGCGGTCACTCGTTGATTCCACGCTCGGCTCCCGCTTCGGGATCTTCTCGCCAACCCCAACGCGTGTGCCGAGCGTTGGCTTTCCCGGTCTTGAGAGTCAGGGCACGCTCGACAACTACCGTGGCAATCACGCGTGCGTTCGCCTCCGGCCGGACCACTCCGCAAGGTTCATGGTGAGGCCCGAACTCGGTATGCCCGCGTCCGATCCACTGCGCGTCACCATCTACCTGCTGAACCACCCATCGTCCTCCACCGTCCGCGCCCGCGCGGTGCGGGCTTACGGCCAGGGTGCGCCGGAGGTGTGGAGCACCCCGATCACGACACCCGGTCTCGGCACCGCCAGCACGCCGATTCCACCGCAGCGCAAGACGATCACCTCCGTCATCCAACCCCGCCTCAGTAGCCCCACCACGCACACACGCTTCGGCTCCGTGACCGTGAGCGACCTCGATGGTGCGTTCGCGGCTATCGAAGTCGGTGACATGGTCCAGGTGTACGACCCCGCCGGCAACTCCGCCCCATACAACGAGGCCTTCGCCGTGCGCGAGATCACCCGGTTCGCCAACGGCAACGTGCGGCTCACGTACGACTGGCTCCCGCGGCAGTTCCCAGCGCCCGGCGACTCGATCACGTTTCTCAAGGCCGACCAGGTCCTCCGCAAAGTGACCTTCGAGTTCCCTCCATGTGCCGCCGACGAATGGCGGGGCATCGAGGTTATCGCAGACGCTTCGGGCGATGGCGTCCTCCTTTGGGGCCTCGGTTTCGAGAATCCCGTTCGTAACGGCATCATCACCACGCCGATCGGGCGATCGGGGTGTGGCGCGTGGCTTCAATACAACCGCTGGCCCGTGCAGGCCCCGATCGGTGGTCCATCCCTCTTGCAGCGGATCTTCGCGGAGCTTGACCTTGATGTCGCCGTGCTGACCACCGCCGATCAGGGCACCCCCGGCGGATACCACGTCCAAGCCTACGAACGCATCTTCGACACGTTCCGCTTCGATTCGCCCGATACCGAGCTCGTCACCTACGCCACCGGCCCCGAGTACGCATCCGAAGAGACCCTCGACAAGCGCGACGCGTTCGAGAAGTTCAGCGTGCTCGCGGCTATGCAACTCGCCGCCGCGAATCAGTCCGTGCCGATGACGTCCTTCTACTTTAGCGAGACCTATCGCTCTTCGGCGTTCGGGCGCATCGAGAGCGGGGTCGACACGACCGAAAGCCCCACACACCCCGGCACCGTGCTCGACATCTCGCTCCTCGCGCAGCAGATCCTCTCGCTCCCGGCGGCACCGCCGGAGATCTCGCCACCCGGCCAGATCATCTGCCGCGACGGTGTCGCGCAGTTCTCCGTCGAAGCCTCTCCAGAGGTTGAGCTCGAGTACCAATGGGAACTCGAGAACGGCGCGGGAGGATTCGCGGTCCTCACCGATGGTGCGATCGTGCGATCGGGAACCACTATCGCGACCATCAGCGGGGCCTCCACCAGCACGCTGACCATATCCGGGGCCCAGCAGTGGGACGCGGGCGGATGGGCGAACCCCGGAAGGGCGGTGCTGCGTTGTACCGAGATCCGCCCCTCCGGCATGCTCACAAGCCAGCCCGCCGAACTCGCGGTCTGCCCCTCGGATGTCGACTGCTCTTCGGGCTCGGATGGTGACGACGTTCTTCTGTTCTTCGGTTGGTGGGACGCGGGCGATCCGCTCGCGGACTTCAACGCCGACGGCTCCGTCGACGGCGACGACGTCATCGCCTTCTTCGGCCGATGGGACGCGGGCTGCTAGCCAGTTGTTTGCGTTGCGTACGTACGAACCCCAGTGTGCGCCGCCGAGTTGCCCCGACCCCGAGGCGTTGTTGTATCTACTCTCAGGTAGTGCCGGGTCTCCGACATTCTGTGGGCTAAGATGATGTCCACACGGGTGTGAAAGACAGTGACTATGAAAACTCGCCGAGCATCGCTCTCCCGGATCGCTGTTGTCCTTTCGGCGATCTCGCTCACGACCCCCGTGCCCGCCGCGTACAGACTGACGAACGCCGATCCTTCCGTGCAGTCGATCACCGACATCCCGCTCGCGGGATTCAACGGCTCGGCCCCTGCTGCATCGGTCGGCACCGCGCGTCTTGCGGCGGTCAGTTGCGATGGCGTGACGACTGGTTCGGCGTACGCCTTGCGACAGAGCATCTTTCTGCCCGATCCGACCACCAGCACATTTCTCACATTCGCCCCGGGTGACGGCCAACGCTTCCGTGTCGGTGACCTTCTCCGCGTCGGACGCACGGCGGAGCTCATGCGGGTCCTGAGTATCGCGGGGGACACCCTCGAGGTCTTGCGCGGGCAACTCGGTTCCGCCAGCGCTCCGCTCGCCGACGGAGAGGTGTTCACGATCACCAACCGCAACACCTCGTTCGTCTGCTGGTACTTCTGCCAACAACCCGAGGTTGACGGCGCCGCCACGATCTGGGAGTGCGGCCGTCGCTCGCTCGGTATCGCGACGTACGCGGCCTCCGTCGTACGCTCCGATGGAAACTGGCGCATCGACGCGGCGGTGTTCGGTGCCGGCACACTCTCCCTCGAGTTGCCCTTCACGCCCCAAGGACGTTGGTTGCTGATCAGCCTCGCGCACGTGAACGACCCGGCAGCGACCTCCGATTTGCTCCAGCTCAGCGTCTACGACGCCACGACCGATGCTGTGTTTGTGTCCGCCCCCGCGCCCTTCACGCTCACGGCCGCCGACGCCGTCATCCCCGATATCGCCACTATCGGCGACAGATTCGCGAATGGGTCCGGCACACTCCGCAGCGCGATCGGCATCTGTATCCCCGCCATCGTCGCCGACGCTATCGTGGACGGCCGTACGCTCGGATCCGGTGTCCACACGTTGAGCATCGCGGCCGTCGCGAACGCCTCGGGTCTTTCTGGTCATATCACCCTCAATCGGTTCCAATCGTGCGTCTGGGCCGCCAACTACTCGGGCGGCACGCTCGGAGGCGCATCGAACGATGCTCGCGCCGGAATCGTCGACGGTGCACTGCACGTACTCGACCGCTACCACTCCTTCGCTCCCGCCCGTCACCAGTTCGGCAGCGGAGCCACGCTTCGCGGCGGGATCGTCAGCGTTGATCCGTACACGTTCGGGCTGGCCGAGAACCGGGTCGATCGCCCCCGGTTCAACGACGATGTCGGCAGGATCGGCCTCCCCGCGAGTGCGACCACTGTCGCGCAACTCGGCGGCACGTCCGCCTCGGGGGTCGCCGGTCCGCACTCGCTGCGCCTCGCGCGCGCGCTCCTCGACGGTGTCGCGACCGACAGGATCCGGGTCGGCGTCTTCGGAAACTCGCGCGCGGTCTATCCGCAGAGTTACCCGCTCCGCCTCTCCGACGGCAGGTTCCCCGGGCGTGCGATCAAGATCAACTTCACCGACTCCGGCATCCTCGGCCAAGCCCCCGTGTACGACAACGGGCTTATCGTCGGGCACATCGGGCCCGTGCCCTGGTGCAACTGGACCGACATCGATCTCAAGACCGGCGAGTACGGCCCTGACTGCTCCGTCGAGTTGCCACGGTGTGTCGCGAACGTCGACACGGTGCCGCTGTCCGTGTTGCCCTCGGTCGCTATGAGCTCGCTCGTGAACTCGACGTTGGGTTCGAGGTTTGGGATATTCTCCCCAACAGCCACGCGCGTGCCGAGCGTCGGCTACCCCGCTTCCGAGGCCTGGGGATCGCTCGACAACTACCGCGGGGCGCACGCCTCGGTTCGGCTGAAGCCCGGCAACTCCGCGAGGTTCCTCGTCCGGCCCGAGAGTGGCCTGGCCGTGTCCGATCCGCTCGTCGTCACGATGTATGTTCAGAACCACCCATCTTCTTCCACAGTGCGAGCGCGGGCGGTGAGTGCGCTGAGCCAAGGAGGCACCACGATATGGAGCCAAGCCGTCGCGACCCCCGGGCTCGGGACCGCGAGCGATGCACCGCCCCCCGTTTGGAAGTCCATCGTCTCGGTGGTGGCGCCGGTGCTCAGCAATCAGGCTCTGCAATCGCGCGTCGGATCTATCACGGTTGACGACAGCGACGGCGGGTTCGCTTCGCTCGCCATCGGCGACCTCGTCCAGATCGCCGACTCCGGGGGCGTGACGAGCGTCTACAACGAGGCGTTCTCCGTTCGTGCGCTGTCGCGTAGCCCAAACGGTGAACTTCAGATCTCTTACGATTGGATCCCGCGCCAGTTCCCCGTGGTCGGCGACCGAGCGACGTTCATCAAGGGGCGGGAGATCATCAAGAAGATCAGCATCGAGATAGCCCCGGTCGAAACAGGCGTATGGCGCGGCATCGAGATTATCGCTGACACGAACGGAGACGGTGTGCTGCTGTGGGGTTTCGGGTTCGAGAACCCGTCGCGCAGCGGGATCGTGACGGTCCCCATCGGGCGCTCGGGATGCGGCGCCTGGATCCAGTACCTGCGATGGCCGTCGATCATGATCGATGGCGGTCCGTCGTTGCTGCAACGCATCCTCGCTGAACTCGACCTCGACGTCTTCGTCATGACCACCGCGGATCAGGGAACGCCCGGAGGCGATCACGTCACCGCGTGCGAGTGGGTGATCGATGCCGTCAAACTCGCATCGCCCCGGACCGAGACCGTCCTCTACGCCACCGGTCCCGAGTACGTGTCCGAGAACACCCTCGACAAATCGGACGCCTACGAAAAGTTCAGTATCTTCGCCGCGATGCAACTCGCCGCTTCTCGTCGCGCGGTCCCCTTCACGTCCTTCTTCTGCGACGCCGAGCGGGCCTCCTCCGCGTTCGGTCGCCTCGAGAGCGGAACGGACACCGCGGAGAGTCCGACGCATCCGGGCACGGTTCAGGACATCACCATCCTTGCGCGACAACTCAAGGCGCTCGCGCCCGTCGCGCCGGTCATCAGCCCCGCTTCGCTCACGGTCTGCCCGTCAGCGACCGCCGAGTTCGCCGTCATCCCGTCCACGGTGCCGGGCACCACGTACAGCTGGCAACTCGAGGACCCGCAGGCTCCCGGTGGTTTCTCTCGCATCGACGACGGGCCCGTGGACCGTCTGGGCGTGCGGGTCGCCGTCGCGGCGGGCGCATCCACCCCCAATCTCTCGCTCTCACAACTCGGAGCGTGGGCTCCTTCCCCGTGGCCGCCCGGCTCCTTTGTGAAGGTGCGCTGCATCGCGACCCGAGCCGGGCACGTGATGACCTCCGCCGGGGCTGCGCTCCGCGTGTGTCAGGGTGACTTCAACTGCTCGGGCGAAGTCGATGGTGACGACGTCATCGACTTCATGGGCCTGTGGGATAGTGCCGACGTCGTCGCTGACGTGAACGTCGACGGCTCCGTCGACGGCGACGACGTCATCGCCTTCTTCGCCCGCTGGGACTCAGGCTGCTGAGCCTTCCGGTAGAATGAAGCGATGGACATCTCTCGCACGATCGTCGCCGTACTCCTCACGTTCGTGGCGCTTCCCGCCCCCGCGCAGGAGCAGAAACGCTCCGAGCCGGCTCCAGCGCCCGTGCCCGCGTTCTCCCAGGAAACGGTCGATGCCATCATCGAAGCGGCCGTCCGAGAGCAACAGATCGTGGGCATCTCGGTCGCCGTTGCAAAGGAAGGCAAGATCGTTCTCGAACGCCACTACGGTTTCGAGCATCGTGAGAACAAGATCCCCGCGGGCCCGCACACCATGTACCGCTGGGCCTCAATCTCCAAGCCGGTCACCGCCGTCGCCGCGATGCAGCTCGTCGAAGCAGGAAAGCTCAATCTGGAAGCCGATGTGCGCTCCATCGTGCCCGCGTTCCCCGAGAAGCCATGGGGCATCACCGTGCGTCAACTGCTCTGCCACCAGGGCGGAATCGTTCATTACTCCAACGGCACCGTCACCGCCCTCCCCGTACCAGCGTCGCCCCCAAACCCGTACCAGGACGTCGTCCTCGCGCTCGGCACTTTCAAGATGTCCCCGCTCATCTGCGAGCCTGGCACCAAGTACTCGTACACCACGCACGGGTACATGCTCGCCGGTGCCGCCGTGCAGCTCGCCGGCGGCGATGCCTTCTGGACCCAGGTCCGCTCCCGCATCGCCGAGCCCGCGGGCATGACCTCCTTCCGGCCCGACTACCAGTGGGAGCAGATCCCCAACCGGACCCGTGGCTACCGCAAGGTCGTGGGCGTCGTCGTCCCCTCCACCGACACCGACGTCAGCTGGAAACTCGCCGGCGGTGGATTCATTTCGACGGTGGGCGACCTCTCCCGATTCTCGATCGCCCTCATGGACAACACGCTCCTCAAAGCCGAGTCCTTCGCCTCCATGCGCAAGCGACAGACGCTCCGAGACGGCACCCGCACCGACTACGGCCTCGGGCTGAAGATCGGCCGCCTAGGAAAGACCGCGACCTGCTGGCATTCGGGCTCGCAGGAGAAGACCGCGACCTTCCTCATCATGGCCCCCGCCTCCAAGTCCAGCGTCGCGATCATGTGCAACACCGAGGACACCGAGCTCGGTGGGCTCGCCCGCGACATCCTCCGCTCTGCCCTCGGCGAGGCCGCCAGCACACGCCAGACCCCGTGATCGATCGGCGTAGGCCCCGGGTTGACACGGCCGGGTTGATATGTTACCGTATGGTCACAAGTCATGGAGGACACCTTCGATGCCGTCTTCGGGGCTCTGGCGGATCCGACCCGCCGGCGCATCCTCGACGAACTCAGAGCCCGGCCCAGGACCACCGGCGATCTCGCCGCTCTGTTCCCGGCGCTCTCTCGGTTCGCCGTGATGAAACACCTGAAGGTGCTCGCGGAGGCAGGGCTGGTCATCGCCAAGCCTCAGGGACGCCAAGTGTGGAACCACCTCAACGTCGTGCCGCTGCGTCGCGCGTACGAACGGTGGGTGAGCCCGTTCGCGGATCTGTGGGCCGCCTCGCTCGAGAATCTCCGGCGTGCGGCGGAAACAAAGAGCAAGAGGAGTAGGTCATGAAGCGTCAGTTGTCGGTCCTCGCAGTCGCTGGTCTCTCGCTGATTGGGTGTGCTTCCTCGCAGCGGCTGGAGGTCGTGCCCAAGCCCAGTTCCACCACCGTCGCCAGGTTCGAGGCGATGAAGACGCTCAACGGTCGCTGGGAAGCCGTGACGCCCATGGAGGGCATGTCACCCGTCTGCGAGTTCAAGGTCATCGCCGGGGGATCCACCATCGTGGAAACCATGTTCCCCGGAAGCACCCACGAAATGATCAACACCTACACCATCAACGGCGACTCCATCGTCGCCACCCACTACTGCGCCCTCGGCAACCAGCCCCACATGAAGCTCCTCGCCGGCTCCGACACCGACTTCGTCTTCGCCTCCACCGGCGTCTCCAACCTCCACTCAAAGACCCAGGACTACATGATGGACGTGCATCTCACCCTCGCCGGCCCCGACCGCTACACCGCCAAGTGGCGAGGCCAGAACGCCGGCAAAGTCGGCGAACACGCCGTCTTCGAAATGAAACGCGTCAAGTAAGCCCGCTCTCCCCACCCTGAACCTGTCCAGGGCGCGGCTCCCGAAACGGAGTCGCCGCTCTTTCAACCCCTACAAGCCCGCCCACTCCCGCAAGACCGCGGCGAGCGCATCCGGTACCGGCATCACGCTCAGCCGCCCCTGCGTCACCAGCGCAAACGCCGCGAACCGCTTGTCCGCTTTCACTTTCGCCAGCGGCACCATCACCTTCGCCGGCCGCACCGCCTCCACATCCACCGCGACAAACTTGATCTCGCCCGCCGCCGTCTTCTCCGGCCGCTTCGGGTCCGCGTACGGCTCGCTCACCACCCGCGCAAGCCCCACAATCGACTTCTCGTCCCCCGTATGAAACACCAGCACCTCGTCCCCTACGCGAAGGGAACGAAGGTGCTTGTTCGCCGCGGCATTGCTCACGCCATCCCAACGGGCCCGTCCGCCCTTCGCGAGGGTCTGGAACGAGTACTCGCCCGGTTCGGTCTTGAAGAGAAAGGTCGCCACGCTCAGCCCTCAAACGAGAACGAGAACTTCGCCCACCAATCGAAGGTCGCCTTCGGGCCGAGCACCTGCACGCCCGTTCCCGGAACCACCTTGCGGAGTGAAATCCCGTTGTTCACCATGCTCACGGGCTCGAGGCAGAACCACTCGCGGTCGGCCTCGTTGAAGATCACACTGTGGCCGAGCGCCGCGTGGGCTTCCATCCTCGCCCGAACACCCGAGACCGGCCACGCGACCTCCGCGTGCGTGAACCCTTTGAACACGTCGTCCAGCGGTTCGTCGATCGTGCAGCCCGCCGCGAGTCGCGCGCACAGTTCGTCCTCGACCGCGGGTCCGGTTGCCATGATCCGTTCGCACGGGTACCGCCCCGCGACGGGCATGGTGACCACGGCGTTCTCCGCCGCGTTGCCGAGTCTTTTCATCCAGAACGGGTGGAGCCCCATGCCGGCCGGCATCGCGGACCCGCCGAGGTTCGTCAGGCTCATCCCGATCGTGAGCGAGTCGGGCGAGAGCTCGTACCGCACCGCACACGAGAACGGCCAAGGCCAGTTGCGTTCGCGCGTGTCGACGACGACTTCCAAACGCGCAGACACCGGAGTTCGATCGGTCAGCCTCCACTCGCGGTGATGCACATCGCCGTGAATCGCGGTCCCGTCGTGCCAGTTCGGCTTGAGCTGCAACAGGCGGCCGTCGAAGTCCACGAGCGCGTTGTCGATGCGATTGCACCACGGCGACAGCGTGTAGCACGCGAGCTCGTTGAACGTCGCCGGGTTCTCCGGAGCACGCCGCCAAGCATCGCACCATCCGCCCGGTGTCCGGACTTCGAGCGCAGAAACACCCGCCCCCAGCCCCGGCAGGAGTTGGAGGCGCAGACGATCACTCAAAAGCTCAATGGGCGTGTTCAAGCCGTGATGTTACCGCGGAGCCGCAGCCTCGGGCTGCTCCTTCGTCGCCGCTTCCAGGGGCTTGTTGTCCGGTGTTTGTGCGGTTTCATTGGCTGTCGGAGTGATGGTCGTCGCAACCTCGGCCGGCGTCTCGCACGTGCCGTTGCCGCACAGTCCCAAGGGGCACCCCGTGCGGATCACATTGTAACCACCCATCCCGCCCAGGAGCAGAACGCCCAAGGTCACCAAACCAGACGAAAAGCCACGGCATCCGGTGCACTTCATAGCAATCTCCCAAGGGTGTCCACGGGCGACGCCCGCGGTGATCGTACACACCCTCCGATGCCGGCACGGCTTCTTCGATTCACTTGCCGACCCCGGTTCAGTCGCCGCCTTCTCGGACCGATACAGAGCCGGAGCATCGTGGGCGCTGGTGCCAATGGAACGGAGAGCGCGATGAGTGTCGGCGAGAACACGCAAGCCTCTGGAGCGAACGGGAGCACGGGCCCAAAGCCCGACCGCCCGTCCCACGCCGCCAGCGATGCGCTCGCGGAGTTCGAGTCCGGCATACTCGTCAAGATCCGCGAGGCCATGGCCCAGCAGAAGCACTTCGAGAACTCCCTCGAGCAGCGCGAACGGGCCGTCTCCGAGCGTGAGGCCGAGGTCGCCGAGCTCAAGCAGCGCCTCACCGACCTGGCGCAGAGCGTCGCCGCGCAGCGCACCGAGCTCGACACCCAGCGAACCGCCTTCGAGACCGAACGCGCAGCCTGCGAGAGCGACAAGAACGCGATCGACGCCGCACGACTCGCCCTCGAGGCCCGCGAGCACGAACTCGAGGCCCTCGCCGCTTCGTCCGACGAAAGGACCGTCGAAGCCCGCGCGAAGCTCGACGAACTCGCTCGCGCACTGGAAGCGCGCGAACAGGAACTCCAGTCGCACGCCTCCCGACTCGCCGAACGAGAATCAGAAGCCCTCGCTAGCGCCCGCACGCAGCTCGAAGCCGCGCAGGCCTCCCACGCCCAGGCCCTCTCCGAACGCGACGCCCTCGCCGCGAAACTCACACAGACCGAGCAATCGCTCCACGCCGAACGCGAGAGCCTCGCCGAGTCACTCCGCTCCCTCGAAACCGCCCGCGCTCAGGCCGCCCAGGCGCAGGCAACGGCGTCCACCGCCGGCACCGACGCCGACCGCGACCGCGAGTCCTCCGCGCGACGGTTCGCCGATCTGATGGCCGTCGTCGAGGAGTACGAGGCCTGGATCGCGTGCGAACGGCACGAAACCGTCGCGCTCATGCGCCAACTCGCAGACTCCCAGGCCGAGGCCGCGCAAGCCGGCGAAGTCATCGACGCGCTCAAGGCCCGCCTCAAGACCGTTCTCACCGAAGCCGCGGCACGCCCGCAGGTCCCCGCCGCCAGCTCCCGCGCCGCCTCTTGGGTCGAGCACCGGCGCAAGCGACTCCAGAAGGTCCGTGCCGCGATCAGCCTCCGCACCGCCCGACTGCAAAAAGGCGAAGCCGCCCTCACCAAACGCTTCGAAGCCTGCGAGCAACTTCTTTCCCAGCGCGCCGCGCTCGCCACGACACACCAGAAACTCCGAGCCATCGAACAACGCCAACTCGCCCACCGCGCCTCCAGCCGCGCGGCAACCGTCGGCCTCTGCAGCGTCCTTACCGTCGCCGTCCTCGCCGTGCTCTCGTGGGTGGGCGCTCGCGAGTTCGCGCCCGCGAAGTTCGAGGCCGAGGCCGTGCTCACCGCGGATGCCAAGGGACGCCCCCTCGGCGAAGGCGAACTCGCCGAGTGGCAGCGCTACCACGAGAGTCTCCTGCTCGATCCGCTCTACCACGAGGCCGCCGCGGACCGCTTCAAGCGACAGGGTGGGGAAACACTCGTGATCCCGGCTCAAGTCGCCGAACTCGTGCGCACCTCGATGTCCACCGAGTCGCTCGAAGACGGCGAACTCCGCGTCCGTCTCCGCGGGCAGGGGGCCGATCAGACCGAACGCGTCCTCGACACGCTCACCGCTGCCCTCGCAAGCCACGCCAACGCCTCGGCCTCCCGCCGGATCGATGGGGGAGTCACCAAGGTCACACAGCCCGCAACCGCCGGCGATTTCCCGATCGATCAAACCCGGAACTTCTGGACCCTGATCGGGTTTGGTGCCTCCACGGTCGCCGCGTTCACCTTCATGGGACTCATCTACCTCCGGCTCTCCCGCGCCAAGACGCAGTTCGAGAAGGACGCCACCATCGCCGCCAGCCTCGACGATGCGCAGTGGGTTGATCCCCGTGCCGCGACAGACTGATGCACGCGGGGCTCCTATCCTCGCCGCTGATGTCCGACCACCCAAAGAAGAAGCCGCTGGACGTTGCCCTGGGCCGCATCGGTGTCACCCCCACCGAGTTCCCCCCGCTCCCCGACGACGTGATCACCAATCCCGAGAGCGGACGCCTCGACGCCCGCACGTGGTTCCCGCATCCCGACAGACCCTTCGAGATCGAAATCGGCACCGGCAAAGGCCATTTCATCGTTCACCAGGCACGCGATACGCCCAACGTCAACTACCTCGGCATCGAATGGGAAGGCGAGATCTACGCCTACTGCGCCGACCGCTGCCGCCGCCACCTCCTCGACAACGTCCGCATGCTCCACGCCAACGCCGCCGACTTCGTCCGCTGGCGCGTGCCATCCTCCACCGTCCGCGTCGTGCACCTCTACTACTCGGACCCTTGGCCCAAGACCAAGCACCACAAGAACCGCGTCATCCAGGACCGGTTCCTCCTCGAAGTCTGGCGCGTCCTCGTGCCCCACGGTGAACTCCGCGTCGTCACCGACCACGACGAACTCTGGCAGTGGGACCTCGAACACTTCGCCCGCGTCTGCGCAGTCCCCCCGCGATTCGAGATGCACCCCTTCACCCCACCCACCTGGGTTGGCGAAGGCGAAGTCGTCGGAACGAACTACGAACGCAAGATGTGCGACGGAAAGCCCCCGCACGCGGCAGTGCTCCGGAAGGTCGGGGGATAGCGACTGCAACGCCCCCGGCCCCGGTCGCGCCGCGACCACGGGGACACCAGCATCCCAAGCAGAGTTTCTCGAGCAGGTCGGCCCATCACTTGGTCTCGCCGCGCCGCTTGAGCCTCTACGCTTCCACGCGTGACCGACCTTCCCCTCGATGTCGCCCCCTCAGATCCCGCTCACTTCCTCGTGACCGAGACCTTCGCCTCCATCCAAGGCGAAGGCAAACTCGCCGGGGTCCCCTCCTTCTTCATCCGACTCGCCGGCTGCAACCTCCGCTGCACCTGGTGCGACACCCCATACTCAAGCTGGTCCCCCGAGTTCACCCGCCAGACCCTCGACGACCTCCTCCAACTCGCCCGCGCCTCCGGACTCCGCCACGCCGTCGTTACCGGTGGCGAACCCTGCATCGCCCCCGGCCTCCCCGCCCTCTGCGCCGCGCTCAAGGCCCTGGATTTCCACGTCACCATCGAAACCGCCGGCACCGTCGCCGTGCGGGTCGACGCCGACCTGATGAGCATCAGCCCCAAGCTCGCCAACTCCACCCCCGTCCAGGATCCAAGGGATCCCACGGGCCAGTGGGCCGCCCGCCACGAGCAACGCCGCCTCCGCCCCGACGCCATCGCCGCCCTCGTCCAGCAGTCCCCCGACTACCAGCTCAAGTTCGTCGTCGCCTCCCCGGCCGACCTTCCGGAGATCGAGAGCCTCATCGCCGATTTGGGGGATCGATTCGAGATCGAGCCGTCCTCCGTCCTTCTGATGCCCGAGGGGGTGTCGACGCCGAGCCCCGAGACGCGCCAGTGGGTAGCCTTGGCCTGCGTCGAGCGGGGGTGGCGGTACTGTCCGCGGCTGCACATCGAGATCTACGGCAACCGCCGGGGAACGTAACCCCCACGATTCCATGAGCCTACGCTTGCCGCGCGATGACCATGGTGTACCGCGTTTGCAAGGTGTTCGAGGTCGAGTCGGGCCACATGCTGATGAAGCACCCCGGCCGCTGCCGTTTCCCCCACGGGCACTCCCGGCGGGTGGAGGTGGTGCTGTCCGCCCCCAAACTCGACCAGAACGACATGGTCTGCGACTTCAAGGCGTTGAAACTCGCGGTGGCCTCGTGCATCGAAGAGTTTGACCATGCACTCGCGGTCAACAGCCTGGACCCCATCCGCGATCGGCTCGGTGCGTTGGCCGAGCGGGTGGTCGTGTTCGAGGGTGAGGACCCAACGACGGAAGTCATGGCCCGGTTCATCTATGAGTACGTCCAACGGCAGGTTGATGCCGGGAAGGTCTTTGCCGACCCGGAGGGTGGTACCTACCGCCTGCCCGCGGGTCTGTGCGTCGAGCGAGTCCGCGTCGGCGAGACGTCCTCGACCTGGGCCGAATACGGCCGGGCCTGAAACCCGAACGACCCGAGGGCCACAAACGTAGCAGCATCGCGCCGCGAGCCTTTCGCGTTCCGCGGCGCACGGAGATTTTGCATGTCCATCCGCACGTCCACGCTCACCCGCTCCCTCATCCTCTCCCTCGCGATCCTCGGCTCGCCCGCTCTCGCGCAGCCCTCCGACCAGGCGACCTCCGAGGACGTGGCCTTCGCGCGTCGGCTCTCGAAGGTCTTCAAGACCGTCGCGGGCTCCGCGGAGCCCGCGGTCGTGCACATCACCTCGCTGAACCGCGTCCGCTACCGGCGAGACTTCTTCGACCGCGTCGGTCAGGAACAGATCGTTCCCAACGGACTGGGCTCGGGCCTCATCGTCTCTGCGGACGGGTACATCCTCACCAACCACCACGTCGTGAAGCAGGCCGACAAGCTCACGGTCAAGCTGGGTTCCGGCGAGGAGGTCGACGCCCGCCTCATCGGCTCCGACGAGATGACCGATCTCGCCGTCATCAAGATTGACTCCAAGAACCTGCCCTACCTCTCGTTCGGCGACTCCGAAGCCCTCGAAGTGGGCGAGTGGGTCGTGGCGATCGGAAGCCCCTTCGGTTTCTCCAGCACCGTCACCGCGGGCATCGTGAGCGCGAAGGGCCGCTCCATCTCGCCGCAAGAAGGGGCACCCGCCTACCAGGACTTCATCCAGACCGACGCCGCCATCAACCCCGGCAACTCCGGCGGCCCGCTCCTCAACCTTGAGGGCGAGGTCATCGGCGTCAACTCCGCCATCGCCACCCGCACCGGTGGCTACGAAGGCATCGGTTTTGCCATCCCCGCCTCCATCGCCCGCCCCGTCATGGAGAGCATCATCGCCCACAAGCGAGTCCTTCGCGGCTGGCTCGGCGTGGGCATGAAGGACGCCACCGCTCGCGAACTCGCGGGCAAGTACCCCACGGGCGTTCTCGTCACCGAAGTCGCGGAGGAAAGCCCCGCCGCGCAGGCGGGTCTTGAAGAGGGCGACGTCATCGTCGGCTTCCAGGGCAAGGCCTTCAACGAGCAGCGCCTCCGCACGGCGATCTCGCTCCAGCCCCCCGGCTCCGAAGCCACGGTCGACGTGCTCCGCGACGGCACCGCTCGCGCCGTAAAGGTGACGCTCGGCGACCTCGGCAAGGCGATGGGCAACGAATACGTCGCGGCACTCGGCGCCACCGTCCGCCCGCTCGATGCCCGCACGGCCCGCGCGTACGCGCGCGACCTCGGCGTCGACCGCATGCAGCCGCTGACGCTCGTCGAGCTCGATCCCGCGAGTGTGGCGGCCGAATCCGGCCTGCGCGCAGGAGACATCATCGTCGGTGTGGACGGTGAAGCCGTGGTGGAGTCCGCCGAGTTCGTGCGCGAGATGGGCGCGGTCGAAAGCGGCAAACGCATCCGGCTGAACGTCATCCGCCAGGGGCGGATGCGCAACGTTGAAATCGGCGGGTGACTCAGGCCTTGAGCTTCGAGGCCGTCGTCACCACGAGCTTCGCGATCGAGTCGACCATCTCCTGCTGCTTCGCGTCCTTCAGCTTCAGGCCGTCGAACGCCTCGTGCCCCTTGCCCAGCGCAAACTGCTGCGGCAGGACGAGGCAGTTGATGTTGCTCAGAATCTGACGGATGTGCACCAGCCCGCGCAGGCCGCCGAGCGCGCCGGGGCTCGTCGCGAACAAGCCAACGACCTTGTTCGTAAAGCAGGAGAGCGGCGCCTGCCCGGGCTCGGGCCGGCTTGCCCAGTCGATCGCGTTCTTGAGGACCGCGCTCACCGAACCGTTGTACTCCGGCGAGGAGATGATGAACGCGTCGTGCGCACGCATCGCTTCCTTCAACGCCTTCGCGCCGGCCGGAAGCCCGCCCTTGGCCTCCACGTCCTCGTCGAACATCGGCATCGCCAAGTCCCGGAGGTCGATGAAGGTCGTTTCAGCCCCCGCCGCGCCCGCCGCGGCCAGCGCCGCCTTGGTCAGCACCTTGTTGTACGATCCCTCGCGAGTGCTTCCCGCGAACCCGAGTACCCGGACCTTGCTCATGATCGCTTTCCTTCCAAGTGGTTCACTATGACCGCCAACAGTAGCCCCTCCCGCACCATTCTCCGCACACTTGCCCGTTCCCGCGTCGTCCGCTTTGTCGCCCTCCTCCTTCTCGTGGCCACCGTGTTCCGATTCACCAACTGGCTCGAATCCCGAGTCTTCTACTTCCCGACGCCGGCTCCCGCCGCGGAACTGCGGGCACCCAAAGGTGCCGAGGACGTCTTCTTTCCGGGACCAGACGGCAGGACCCTCCACGGCTGGTTCTTTCCCGCCGTGACCACGGACCCCGGGCCGCACCCAGCGGTTCTGCACTGCCACGGGAACGCCGGGAACATCGACGGCCACGCCGAGTACTCGATGTTCCTCGCGCCGAAAGGTTACAGCGTTTTCGTGTTCGACTACCGGGGATACGGGGCATCCGAGCCGGGCCCGCACCACCGTCACGCCCTCATGGAGGACACCCGCGCGGCCCTCGACTCGCTGGCCAAGCGTCAAGATGTCGATGCCGATCGGATCGCCGTGCTCGGGGTATCAATCGGGTGTGTCTTCGCCGCGCACCTCGCGGCGACGGATTCGCGCGTGAAGGCGTGCGTCCTCGCCGCACCGTTCGCGTCGTGGCCTTCGATCGCGGGCACGCACGCCCCAGTGCTGGGGCCGCTGCTGATCCGTGGAGGGCTCGACCCGGTGGAGAGCGTCCGGCGCATGCAGGGCAAGCCGTTGCTGGTGGTCCACGGCGATGCGGATGAAATCATCCCGGTATCGCACGGCGCGCGCGTCGTGGCGGCCGCAACGGGCGCGGGGGTCAACGCGACCATGCTCTCACGCCCGGGTGTCCGTCACAACGACGTCTTGATCGGCGACACCGTTGCGCACTCGGCGGTGGATGCATTCCTGCGGGCGGCCTTCAGTCGCGAGTGAGCACCATTACCACGCACCCGTAGCCCGGCACACGCACACCCGGCGCGTAGTTGGTCAGGTCTCCGTGGTCCGCGAAGGTCGCGACCGGGGTGGCCGCCTCTCCGCCCCAGATCACCTTGGTGCCGTACGAACCACTCAGCGGCGAGGTCTCGCAGCCGACCGTGAGTCCCGTCACGTCCTTCGCGCCGAGGTTGACGATGACCATCACCGACGGCGCACCCTCGGCGTGCCGCACGAACGCGTACACCCCTGGATCCGAAGTCTCCAACACGGTCGTCGCGCCCCGGCGTAACGCGACGCTCTCGTTCCTGAGCGCGATCAACTCCCGGTAGAGCGAAAGCAAAGACCCGTTGTCCGCGGCCATCGCCTCCACGTGCCGGGCCCCGGCATCCGCGTTCAAGCCCTGCCACGGCTTTCCCTTCGTGAACCCTGCACCGGGCTCCGGCGTCCACTGCATCGGCGTGCGGATCAGTTCATCCGGCTTGTCGCCGCTCATCCCGATCTCTTCGCCGTAGTAGACGAACGGCACACCCTCGCCGAGCAGCATCATCGCCGCGGCGGCGCGGGCCTTGCCCTCGTCGCCCTTGAGCTGTGTCATCACGCGGGGCTGATCGTGGTTGGTGAGGAATCGCCCATATTGGCCGCGGGGATAGAGCCGCAGCACTTCAGAATGAACTTCCCGAAGCTTGGCGGTGTCTCCGGTCTTTGCCGCGTTCACCATGGCGTCCGCAAGCCCGAACTCAAAGCACAGGTCCAGCTCATCGCCGATGTACTTCGCGACATCACGGGGCGGCGACCAGACTTCACCGATGGTCATCGCGCGCGGCGCGACATCCCGAAGGCGCGAACTCATGCGCGACAGCCACGCGTGCGTCTCCGGGGTGTTCTCCTGCACGCGCCCGGTTTCGATCAGGTGGCGGATCGCGTCCAGACGGAACCCGTCGACGCGGACGTCGCGCACCCAGTAGTCCATCATCGAGAAGACTTCCGCCGTCAGCATCTCCGAGCGAAAGTTCAGGTCCGGCATCCCGTGGTAGAACAATCCGAAGTAGCTCCCGGTCGGCGACGGGTGCCAGACCTTCTGATCCCACGGCCCCTTCCAGCCCGGGTCGCTCGGTGCCCAGACGTACCAGTCTCGCTTGGGTGACTTCGGATCCTTCGCTTCGACAAACCACGGGTGCTTGTCGGAGGTGTGATTGAGCACGAGGTCGATGATCACCGCGATCCCGCGCCTGTGGCACTCGTCCCGAAACCGCTCGAAGTCGGCCATCGTCCCGTACTCCGGGTGGATGCCCCGGTAGTCCGTGATGTCGTACCCGTGGTAGCTGGGCGACGGATGAATCGGCATCAGCCAGATCCCCGTGACGCCCAGGTCCGTTGTGGTGTTCGGGTCACCGTCGTTTAGGTAGTCGAGCTTCTCGATCATCCCCTGGATGTCGCCGATGCCATCGCCGGCGAGGGGCCCGGTGGTGCTGTCCGCAAAGGACCGCACGAAGATCTCGTAGAACACTCGGTCGTCCCACCACTGCTCGCGGGTCGTTTCCACCTGGGCGTGGGCCGAGGTGCAGACTGCCGCGGCGAGCATCAACGCACGGATAGGCGAGGCGTTCATGGAGCGGCTCCTTCGAGGGACGGCT
>JBIKMF010000021.1:0-21253 GCA_044359425.1 Phycisphaerales bacterium | reverse complement strand
GCGCGATCGGCGCTGTTGGCAACAACAACCAGGGGGCAACCGGCGTTGCCTGGAACGTGCAGATCATGGCCCTCAAGATCGCCACCAGCACGGGCGGTCTCAGCAGCGCGGCGATCATCGGCGCTCACGACTACGCGACGATGATGCGGACCGAGCACGGCATCAATCTCGTTGCCAGTAACAACAGCTACGGCTTGTTTGCTCCTGAGTTCTACGAAGACCTCGTCGAGGGTCTCGTTGCCGAACGCCAGGCGATCGAGCGATTCATCGCGACGGGCGCGACGTTTGTTGCCGCCGCGGGCAACAACGGTGCCAACAACGATCTTGCGTTCACGTCGTTCCCTGCGAGCTATAACGTCCCCGGGATCATCTCCGTGGCGGCGACGACCAACCTGGATACGCTGGCCGGGTTCTCGAACTACGGGGTGCAAAAGGTCGACGTTGCGGCCCCGGGACAGAGCATCTGGATGGCGATGAACGGTGGAACGTACGGCTACGCGGACGGAACTTCGTTCGCGTCGCCGATCGTCGCCGGCATCGTTGCCCTGATCTACTCCATCAAGCCCAACGCCTCGGCGGTCGAAGTCCGGGAGGCCCTGATCGCGGGCAGCGATCCGCTGCCCGGCCTGCAGGGTCTTGTGCGCTCCGGCGGCCGCGTCAACGCGGCCCGCACCCTGCAGATCATCCAGACCGCGGGCCCCGTCGTTCGCGCGGTGACCCCGGGCCCGGTGGTCGGCCAGTTGCTGTCCGACAACACCGCTCGGAACACGGTCTCCGTCACCTTCTCCCGCGATATCGACGCTTCTCTCCTGACGACGACGGCCTTCAGCCTCCGCGGCAACGGGCTCGACAACATCTCCGGCAACGGCGACGACAACGTGATTTCGGCGAGCGGCATCACGCTCTCCTCGGACCTCCGCACGGTCACGATCACGCTGAACCTTGCGAGCTTCTCGCAGCAGCGGCTCCCGATCGACCAGTACACGATGGTGCTGGCCGCCGCGGGATTCCGCGACACCTCCGGCAACTTCCTGAACGGCAACACGGCCGGCGGCGAAGACTACACCTACACGTTCTCGGTGGTTCCGACCACGGGCGCGTACGAGCAGAACGACACGCTGATCCAGGCGACGACGGTGGACTACGCCGCGACGGGCTCTGCCCGGTTCTCCGGCGTGACGCTCGGCGACGGGCTTTCGGGCCAGGCCGACGTGGACATCTTCAAGCTCGACCTGCCCCGTGGCGGCCTGATCACGCTTGAAACCGTGGCCCAGCGGCTCTCGGTCTCGAGCGCGTTCGACTCGTTCCTCCGCCTGTTTGACGCCAACGGCAACGAACTGGCGTCCAACGACCAGTTCGCCGGCAACGACTCGTTCATCGACTTCTTCGTGGCCACCGGCGGCATCTACTACGTCGGCGTCTCCGGCTTCGGCAACGAGGACTACGACCCCACGGTCTCGGGTGCGCCGGTTTCGCAGTCTCGCGGCGTGTACGACCTCGTCATCACGGTGGACCTCGTCGACAACGACGTCGTTCGTTACACCAGCGCGGACAACAGCCCCGCCGGCCAGACGTACCCCCTCCCGATTCCGCGGAACACCTCGGATACCTCGGGCAACACCGACGCCTTCATCGACATCACCGACACCCGCGAGATCCTGGACATCAACGTCCGAGTGGCGCTCGTTCACGACTACACCAGCGATCTCCAGATCAGCCTGATCTCCCCGAGCGGCACCACCGTTCGCCTGTTCTCCAACCGCGGTGCCAACGGCGATGATCTCGGTACCTTCGACAGCGAAGGCAACGTCCTGACCTACACGCTGTTCGATGACGAAGGTGCCGCGGCGATCTCCGCCGGTGCGGCTCCCTTCACGTCGAGCGGCTTCCGCCCCGAGCAGTCTCTGGGCCTGTTTGACGGCCAGAGCGCTGCCGGCCGCTGGACCCTGAAGATCAACGACACCGTGCCGCAGAACGTCGGCGAGTTGGTCGCGTGGGACATGGAGTTCACGTTCCAGAACGACATCTTCGGTGCGTTCGAACTCAACGACACGCTCACGACCGCCAAGCAGCTCACCGAGCTCAGCGATCCGACCGTGACCACCGCCCCGGGCACGGGTGCGGCGCAGCGTCAGGCCTTCATCGGCGACGGCGCGTTCGGCAGCTACGACCGCGACCTCTTCCGCTTCGAGGCGGCCGCGGGCGGGACGCTGACGGTTGTGGTGACGCCCACGGGCACGCTGAATGCCGCGCTGCGGCTGATGGACTCGCTGGGCAACCAGATCATCCTCTCGAACCCCGCGGGCACGACCTCGGCGCGTATCGAGAACTATGTGTTTGCGTTCAGCGGCACGTTCTACATCGGCGTGACGGACGGCAACAACATCGCGTATACCCCGACTGTCGCGAACGACGGCTCGGACGTTCTGGCGGGCACCACGGGTGGCTACACGCTTGACCTGAGCATCGCCGCGGGCGTCAGCGACGGTGGCACGACCCTCGCGGGTGACGACGTGACCGCCGCGATCAACACGACCGGTACGTTCGGCGTCGGGACGACGGGCCTTGGGTTCAACGGCGCGGAGTTCCTCGCCGGCGGAAGCTCGATCCGGCAGTTCATCGGCGGCCGCGCGAGTGGGTACTCGTTCGTCAACGAAGGACCGGATGGCGCCAACTCGCTGCCCTTCTCGCTCACCGCCGCGAGCGACACGTTCAACCAGCGGCTGAGCACGATCGCGGACTTCCGTGGCATGCGTGTCGAACGCGTGTTCTCCTACGGGATCGACGACTCGTTCATCGCGATCGACATCTTCTTCAAGAACACGACCGCCTCGACGCTCACCGATGTTTCGTGGATGGAAGGCTTCAACCCCGACCCCGGTCTGGGTCTGGCCTCCACGAGCAACTCGACGGCCAGCACGATCAACGACGTTGACTCCTCGGGCAAGTTCGCGACCGCTCGGTTCAATGACTCGGTCTTCCAGAACGGGCTCACGATCGGTCTCGCGGCACCGGCCTCGGACACTCGTGCGGTCGCGAGCGTTCTCACCGCCAACCAGGCTCCCCGCGACTCGGCGATTCTGCTGGCCGCCGGGACCACCGATCCCAACGGCACCGAGGCCGACTCGCAGCTCGCCATGTCGTTCGACATCGGCGACATCGCCGCGGGCCAGAGCACGTCCATCCGCTACTTCATCTTCCTGGGCTCGACCTTTGCGTCGGTGAACGCCCTCAACACGGCCCTGAATGCCGGCACCGGCGAAGGTCACCTGACCGCCGACTCCGCCAACCCCACCGAGGAAGCCCTCATCACCGAGAGCACCGAGACCGACCAGTCGGTCCCGACGCTGCCGTACCGGCAGTTCTTCCCCGAGGGCTTCTACGGCAGCAACGTCTACACGTTCATCCCCGTCACCAACCCCAACAACCAGGCCACCCGCGTGGTCATCGTCGCCCGCTTCGAGGCTGGCTTCCGCGACGGCAACGGCATCGAAGTCGCCCGCGATCAGGTCCTTGGCGACTTCGTTCTCCCCGCCAACAGCCGCGACGGTCTGACGCTCGTCACGCCCGAACTCTTCGAGGCCGGGAACACGCTGCTGCGGGCCCGCACCGCCGCTCCCTACGCGATCGAGCTTCGCTCCGAGCGTCCGGTCGCCGCGACCTTCAGCCACTACGACCTCAACCTCGTCGCCGGCTCGCCCACCGCGGTCGGCGAGTCCTTCACCACCCGCATCGAGAACACCTGGACCTTCGGCAACATGCAGAAGGGCGACGGTCACAGCGAGTTCATCACCCTCTACAACCCCAACGACGCCAACATCAAGGTCACCGCCACGTTCTACCCCTCCAACGGCGGCGCCGCCGTCACCGTGACCCGCGACATCGCGGCACTCCGCCGCTCGGGCGTCGCGTTCCTGGACTTCGACGGTGCGGACCCCGCCATCCTCGGCCTTGCCGCGGGTACCTACGGCGTGGTGCTCACGTCTCCGTCCGCGTTCATCGCCTCGGTCACCAAGTACGACAGCAACGCCGGTACGGCCGAGGGCAGCGTGGCGAACGCCGGCGCTGGCTCGCTCACCGGTGCGATCGCCGAGGGCGAGATCGGGCTCAACGGTACCGCAGAACGCATCGGCGTCCTGAATGCTCAGACCACGGCCGCCACGGTCATCTTCTCGTTCATCTTCACCGGCGGCAGCACCTACCGCACCAGCCTCGAAGTCCCGGCCCGCTCGCAGCGTGAGTTGGTGGTCACCGACCTGCCCAACTTCCCCAGCGGCGAGGCGTACGGCATCTTCTACGAGTCCAACGTCCGCGTCTCGGTGTCGATGACGTCCGAGGCGTACGGCGAAGCCGTTTCCAGCGCCACGGCCGACAAGGGCTACACGCTGTGGGGCTTCGGCGAAGGCTTCCGCCCCGGCGACAACGAAGGCCACCCCGGCGTGACCGACTACCTCCGCCTCTACAACCCCGCTTCGACCGAAACCGTCGTCGAGATCACCATCAGCTACTTCGGCCAGGCCCCCGAGACCTTCCGTCGCGTCCTCGCCGCTCGCCGCATCTCTGAGTTCAACGTCGACCAGTTCGTCAGCGGTGCGCGTCGGGCCTCGTTCCAGTTCTACGGCCTTACCGTCAAGAGCCCGACCCCGATCGTCGCCTTCATGGGCCACTACGACCGGGCGTTCCCCGGTGCGTTCGGCACCATGGGCACCCCGCTGGGCCTCAACGCGACGATCTCGTAAACCGCTGGTTTCACCCACCCGCTCAACACGCCCGGGCCCCTTCGGCCCGGGCTTTTCGTTGGATCACGACCGGCTCGGGTGCGGGCAGCCCGCAAACCTTCCCCCTTGCTCGCCTACCATCTCCATCCCGGCGCTTTGGAGCGTCGGGCTTTGACGAGGGCGTAGCTCAGTTGGTAGAGCAGCGGACTTTTAATCCGCTGGTCCTGGGTTCGAGTCCCAGCGCCCTCATTCCTCGACTCCCGGCAGGCGATGTGCGCTTCCCCCCGTGCTTGGGTTGACCCGAGGTTGTCCGGAACTTCGCCCCACCGCAGCGCTCCGCGCGGCAATGTGAACCGCTTCGTCGAGTTGGACACCGCAACCGGCGCAGCCACTCGCGAGTTGGCGTGCATCACCGACCGGATCCAGGGCGTGAACCGGGCCAGCGCGAACGACAGCGGCACCTCCGAGATCCTGGCGATCGGCGACGACAGATTCCTCGTCGTCGAGCATTTGGTTGGCCTCGGTGGTGAGGGCGAGCGCATCCGCGTCCCCACCGCCTCGTTCGCCGGCGCGGCGGAGGTCAGTGGGCCCAACGGCCTCGGGGTACCCGGACGACCAAGACCCTGCTCCTCATTCGGAACGCCCCTGCCTCAGGTGGCGTACCCAACTCGGACAACTTCGAGCCCGCCTGGGTGGGCTCGGTGCTCGCCAACGCCGACCAGTCCAACACTGTCATCATGATCGCGGGTTCCTCGCCCGCGGGTATGGGCGTGCTCGGCGAGGTGACTGCTGGCCGTCGGTCGCCGCCGCCGCGGATCGGAACGACTTAATCCATCGCATGCGTGACCCTCGCCCGATCGGGCGGGGGTCTTTTGTTCCGAGTCTGGAGCTCAGAGCGACCAACGAAAAGCCCCCGCCACGGGGCGGGGGCTCGGTCTGCGAGGACTTTCAGGAGAATGCTCAGCAGCCAGGTAAGCTGCCGCCGCTTGCATCCCACAACGCAAAGAAGGCGATCACGTCGTCACCATCGACTCCGTCGGAGTTGTCCGTGTCGGCGCAGCTGTTGGAGCTGTCCCAATCGGCGAAGAACGCGATCACGTCGTCGCCGTCGATGCCTCCATCGTCGTTGTAGTCGGCAAAGCAGGTGTCCGCACGCCAAGTGCATGGGGGTGACACCGAAACAGCGCACGCACCGCTCAAGGCAATCACATAGTTGCCCGCGGCCTGGGCGTTGGCGGTCCAGCCGTTGATGGCGTTGGCCGCCGCGGCGCCATCGGGTGCGCGCTCGGTGTTGAAGGGGTTGTCGAGCCAGAGGTCGGTGCCCGAGCTCTGAGGATCGGTGTCGTAGCGGGAGACGGCGAGGTAGTAGGTACCACCAGCAGGAACAAGGGCGCTGCTGATACGGCTCTGCAAGCTGTTATCGCCGGGCAGACCATCGGGAACGTCATCGTTCATCACCACGCCAAAGCCCGCGTTGTTGAAGAGGAAGAGCTGGGTGTCAAAGGCGGTATCGGGGAAGGTCGTGGCGGAGAAGTTAGCGAGATTACAGATATCAATCTGGAACATGTCAACATCGTTCCCCGAGGTGAGTGTGCCTCGAATCTGCGGAATCGACAGTCCAAAGCTGCCAGCGACGACCTGGCCATTTGCGGGCAGATCACCCGCATCGCCGCCGCCGTTCACCGTTTCGAACCAGGTGTTCGCGGGTGGGCATTGGGTGATCGTAAGGGAAGTCTGTGACGTTGCGGTGCGATCCTGAGCGTCAGAAACTGTTACCACGACAGGGATCTGTTCTGGTAGAGTCCCCAGGGTAGGAAGACCAACGATACCCGAAAAGACGTTGTCGCCCGCAACTTCATCGCCGTCGAAACCCCCATCGTTGAGTTCAGCACCGGTAGAAAAGGTCTGGACTTCCACGAAGAGACCGGTACTCGCAGGCTGTGACCCTGGAGTGACCGTGGCCCGAACCAGGACGCTCGAATCCTGGCAGTTGTCAATCTGATTGGGTGTGACGGTGGCGACCACGGAGGGCGGAACAGTCAGTTGATCGATCCACAGTCCCAGCCTGTCAGCCGCGGCGGGGGCGGACGCGCCAAACGTGGCGAGCTGAATGAAGTAGGTTTCGCCAGCAGTCAGGCTGGCCGTGAACTGCGACTGGTTTCCATCTCCGCTGTCATCGTCACAGGCGATCGAGGTGAGGCTTTCGCACGTGCCGCTGTAGAGTGCCATGACGGTATCGAAGACATTGTTCCCGGTGGCAAGCGCAATCGACGTAGAGAACAGGTAGTTTCCTGACACTGGAGCGGTGAACTGGTACCACACCGAGGAGTTCGTGCTGGTGACGCAACTGAAGGGCGACTCGGAAGCAAACGCATTGCCCACGATGAACGCAGCAGGGGTCGCAACCGGGAAAGACGAGTTGGGAATGGTGATCGCGTTCGAGCAGAGGTCGTTGCTGGCGGGGGTGGCAACTACGTTCAGCGTGGCCGTCGCTGTTGACGAGCGATTTTGGGCATCACCGATCGTGAAGTTCAGGGTGTTTGCACCCGGCGGAGCGCCCGCACCAACAGGGATGTTGGAACTGAAGATGTTGTCACCGGCCGTTGCATCGGGAGCGACACCGTTGTCAAAGAGCGAGATGGGTCCTTGGAAAACGAGGGGGGAAGTCACAGAAACGACCAATCCCGTGCTGGGGGGGAGGGCACCGGGGGTGACTTGCACGGTGGCGACGGTGGTGCCGCCAGCGTTGATAGACGAAGGCGTAAGGGCCGCAACGCCGGTGGGTGAAAGCGGGCTGAGCAACTGCTGGAAGATCAGCGTGTACTCCGTCAGAGTGCCCGAGAAGCCGAGCGCGTCATCGTCAATGACAAGGACCCAGCTCCCCAATGAGCTGCGGCCGTTCACGCTGCCGAGATTCGCAAGGGGCGTCAATCCTGCCAGAGAAACAGTGGCCCCGGGTCCAAAGATTGCCCTGCCCCCCTCAGGCCGGAAGCTCCCGGTGAAGGGTGCTGAACCGTCGGTGATCGATGTCGCCGCCTGATCGTCAAACACGGTATTGGTGAAGTTGCTGCCGCTCTCTGGCGCGACGTCCGTCGCTAGGTGAATGTACTCGGTGCCGCCGGGAGGAATGAGGACGATGTCAAGATCGCGATCAGCAAAGTGGCTGATATTGATGCGAACGTTCAGGTCGCCGATCAGGAACGGAACCCCCATGTTCAAGGCGACACTCACCGTCGGGGTGTCGTTGATGGGAATGTTGATTGGGCCAGATGAGAGCACAATCTGCCCCATCGCGGCCGGAGCGCATCCGGCGCACAGACCGGCCACCATGGCCAAGAGAGTTGTCCGATTCATACACATTCACCTTTCACTGATGGACGAACACAACGGGAAGCAACAACGTTGAAGTAACGGCGATCAAACCTCGCCGCGATTCCTGGCTTCCTCCCAGAGTGGAGGAAACATGTTCGAGAGCGCTTACCGCGTCCCTCTCTTGAAGCGTAACACTGTGAATCGCTTTCGGGAAGAGCTTGCTGCAAAGTAGTCCCTTTGGTGCTTCTCGGGGCATGCGCTTGGGGCTGCACGTTCGGGTCCGGTAAGAAGCAAGCTGAGAGGAACGAACAGAAGCCACACGCGATCTTCACACTTGACGATTCGCCCGGTTCGGTGCCGAACGCTGTTTGGAGGGGTGCAAAAGGCAGAGCGGGCTCCCTGCTTGGGGAGCCCGCCGTGGAGGGTGTGTTGAAGCTCACTCAGGCCCGAGAGCGGGGGTGAGTGTGGTGATCAGCAGCCGGGGTAACCGACGCCGCTCGCGTCCCACGACGTGAAGAAGAGGATCACGTCATCGCCGTCGACACCGTCGCCGTCGTCGAGCATCGAGACCGAGACCGCGAGATCAAACTCGGTGAGGTCGGCGACGACGATGTACCCGGCTCGGCGAGCCTGGTCCTCCCGCGGCGGCAGAATGCTGATCAGCAGGGCAATCACCGCGATTGCGACCGGCAACTCGATGGGGTAAACGCCCGGCTGTTCGTCTTCATCATGAGTCGCTCCTTCAACCAGCCAGCGTTCACCACCGACGACCCCTTTGCGCAACTCATGCCCTGCCCGCCCCCCGGCTCCGGCGTCTTTCGCCAAAGTCAAACGGGATCAGCACGCCTGCCCGATTCGGCCCCAGGGTCCAGCCCCTCCCCGCACCCGCTGTCCGTCGTTCCGACTCCCTATGCTCCCGATTCGGGGGTGGGAGTGGGGCCCCCCCATCGGAGCACGGATGTGATGGTGTCGCTGAAGGTGTTGCACGCAAACTGGTCGGACTCTCTCCTGCACCTCTGGGCGGAGGATGCCGCCGCGTTCCGTGCCGCGATCGAGGCAGGAAGAGACCAGGTCACCCCCGCGGATGACCTCACGCACCCTTGGTCCGCCGACCCGGCGTCCATTCTCCAGGCCATCCACGCCACCGGGATCCGCGGCGAGGGCCCCGTTGAGTCCACCCTTCGCGTCCGCCTCCCCGCCCGTGGCGGAAAGCTCGCTCCCAGCTTCGGCCTCGGTTCCGCGATCGGCATCGTCCCCGAAGCGGACGAGACGCCCGTTTCGCTCATCACGTGCACCGTGAAGACCCTTGCGTTGCCGCCGGCACTCGCCGCCCGCGTTCTCCTCGAACTCGTGGAGACCGATGCGTCTTCCGGTGCCGCCGAGTGGTGGCACGGCGCGGGCTTCGTGTACTTCCGCGAAGCCGCGCGGCTGGCCCGGCACGTTCTCGCGCAGCAGCGGTTCGTCCCCATGCTCGTTCAGTCGGTCTCCGGCGAACTTCGTGGTGCGTGGTACCCGTGGCTCAGCGACCAGGCCTCCGCCGCCCGCATGGCCCAGTTGCTTCACGCCATGCCCGGCGCCGCCCGTTGCTCGGTTGATCAGCTCAAGGGCGATGGTGCGGCCATCACCGAGGACTTCATCGCAGCGGTCGTTGATGCCGATTGCCGCGAGACGCTGATCCGCGAGGACTTCGGCGCTGCCCTCGAGGGGCGCGATCCGGTTGTCGATCCGCATGTCGCCTGGCTCGGCACGCTGCTGGGGCACGAGCGTCGGGTCGGCGGCTCGCCCGCGGCACGTCAGGACCTTGTCAAGCGCGTGCGCAGCTGGGTGGGGCTCCTCGAAGAGCGCGGCGCGAGTTCCGCGTGGCGATTGCTGTTCCGTCTGGTCGAGCCGCAGATCGTCGGCCTGAGCCCGAGCGAAACGCCGGACCCCAACGTCGCTTCGTGGGTGTTGCACTTCCACCTCCAGTCCGTCGACAAGCCGTCGCTCATCGTCGACGCCGAAGATCTCTGGCTCGTCACCGGAGACAGCGTCACGGTTCAGGGGCGCCGCATCGACCGCCCGCAGGAGTTGCTCCTGGGCGAACTCGGGCGCGCCATGCGGCTCTACCGCAAGCTCGAATCCGCCCTGGATGAGTCCGAGCCGACGAAGCTCGAACTGAACACCAAGCAGGCGTACGAGTTCCTCCGCGAGGTTCGCCCGATCCTGCTCGAGCAGGGCTTCGGCGTGCAGAGCCCCGATTGGTGGGACACGCCCGCAGCGCGGCTTGGTGCTCGTCTGCGTCTCGAAAGCCCCGATGGAAGCCTCGCCGATCTCACGCGCCCCGGGCTCTCTGCCGCGGCATCGCCGAAGCTCGGCGTCGGCGCGCTGGTGAAGTACCGCTGGGAAATCTCGCTCGGCGATGCGACGCTCACGCTTGCTGAGTTCGAGCAGCTCGCGTCCCGCAAGGTCCCGCTCGTTCGTGTCAACGGCCGCTGGGTCGAGATCCGTCCCGAGGACGTGCAGGCCGCGATCAAGTTCATCCGCGAGAACCCGGGTGGCGAGATCAAACTCGCCGACGCGCTCCGTCTGGCGTTCAACACCGACCTCCGCCAGACTGGTATCGGCGTCGTCGGCGTCGAGGCCACCGGCTGGCTCCACGCCTTCCTCAACAGCGAATCCGCGGGCCACGTGCTGAAGGAGATCGAATCGCCCAAGCACTTCCGCGGCACGCTCCGACCCTATCAGCTCCGCGGCGTGTCGTGGCTTGTGTTCCAGGAACGACTGGGCTTTGGCGTCTGCCTCGCGGACGACATGGGTCTGGGTAAGACCGTTCAGCTCCTTGCGCTTCTCGCGTGGGAACGCGAAGGCCTTGAGGCGCACGAGCCCGGCGATCACATCCCCGCGCCCGACGCACCTCGCGTTTCTCCGACTCTGCTCGTGGTGCCCATGTCCGTCGTCGGCAACTGGATCCACGAGTCTGCCCGCTTCTGCCCGCACCTGCAGCTCCTCGTCCACCACGGCAACACGCGCCTCGCCGGCGATGAGTTCATCGCCAAGGTTGGCAAGAGCGACCTTGTCATCACCACGTACGCTCTGGCCCACCGTGATCGCGAGCTCCTCGCGAAGATCCAGTGGGGTCGCGTCGTGCTCGACGAGGCCCAGTACGTCAAGAACGCAATCTCCAAGCAGTCGCAGGCGGTTCGCTCCCTGCAGGCCGGCCACCGCGTTGCGCTCACGGGTACGCCCGTCGAGAACCGCCTCACCGAACTCTGGTCCATCATGGACTTCCTCAACCCCGGCTACCTCGGTACCGCCGGTGGCTTCCGTCAGAAGTTCGCGGTCTCCATCGAACGCTACCACGATCGTGCGCGGGCCGACCAGCTCCGCGGCCTCGTTCGGCCCTTCGTTCTTCGCCGACTCAAGTCCGACCCGACTGTCGTCGCCGACTTGCCCGAGAAGCTCGAGTCCAAGGAGTTCTCGCACCTTACCGGCGAGCAGGCCTCTCTCTACGAGTCCTGTGTTCGCCGCATGCTCGGCGAGGTCGAGGAAACCGAGGGCATCCGCCGGCGCGGGCTGGTTCTTGCCGCGCTGGTTCGCCTGAAGCAGATCTGCAACCACCCGGCCCTCCTCTTGAAGGAAGGCAAGAACGGTGCGGGGCCCATCGACCCCAACCGGTCCGGCAAGTGCATCCGACTTCTGGAGATGCTCGAGGAAGTCACGGCCGAGGGCGATCAGGCTCTGGTGTTCACCCAGTTCCGCGAGATGGGCGACCTTCTCGTCCCGATGCTCCAGCACCACCTGAAGCGGTCTGTCCTCTTCCTCCACGGTGGTACGACCCAGACCCAGCGCCAGGCCCTCGTCGAGCAGTTCCAGAAGGCCGACGGCACCAGCCCGATCCTGGTCCTGAGCCTCCGCGCTGGTGGCGTCGGTCTGAACCTGACTGCCGCGACGCACGTCTTCCACTTCGACCGGTGGTGGAACCCCGCCGTCGAGAACCAGGCCACCGACCGTGCGTACCGAATTGGGCAGACGCGAACCGTTCAGGTTCACAAGTTCGTCATCCGCGGCACGCTGGAAGAGCGGATCGACCAGATGATCGAGAGCAAGACCGAACTGGCCGAGAACATCATCGGCGCGGGCGAGAACTGGCTCGCGGACCTCAATACCGACCAACTCAGGGAGATTCTCACCCTCCGCAACGATGCGGTGGATGACGAGGTATGACCTAGCGGCCCACGCCCTCCCGTTCACGATTTTCGGGAACCGTTGGGGCGTTCGGGCGTCCATAGATACGTGGTTTCAGCCCCCGGGGGGTTCGGGGGCAAGGAGTTCGATCGATGAACCGAACGCGCCAGTCCGCTCTCGTCTTCTTCGCGGGCCTTGCCCTCGCGGCCACCAGCCTTCCGGCGTTGGGGCAGTCCTCCAAGTCGAAGGGCTCCCAGCCCGCGGCGAGCTCTCCGGCCACCCCCCCGCCCGCGTCGAACCCTGCTGGACGCAAAGAACCCGAAACCGGCCCGTTCCTGACGCGCGACGGCCTCAAGGAGTGGAACATGGTATATACCGTGACCATTCACTCTGACCGGGTCGACCAGACCAAGCCGGTTCGCGAGGGCCCCACGAGCAAGTCGGGGAAGGCGCCCAAGATCACGCCCTTCGAGTTCGAGACGGCCGGCATCATCTTTCCACAGATCCCCGAGACCGCCTCGAGCGAAAGCGAAGAGTTCGTCGCCGGGTCGACGGGTCCGCAGGCGCAGGGCTTCCGTGGCGTGCTTCGGGTGGACGATGCCGTCGTTGACTCGGAGCCGGCGATGCTGAAGGGGTACCCCGGCAACAGCCTCTTGGGCCGCTGGGACGCCGGCGAGCGGGGGAAGACCCTCAAGGCTCGCGAGGTTCAGCTTGAAGTGACCATCCCCATGCGGGCGTGGAAGGTGACGTACGACGAGGCCGGAGCGATGAAGCTCCCGTGGCCCGGATCGTGGCCCAAGGTGGCCCAGTCCACATTGGCGCCTCAGCTCTTCATTGAGAACGGGCTCGACGCCTCCGGCCAGGTTGCGAAGTACGACGATGCCGCGATCCAGCGGGCCCTCGACCTCTGGAAGGCCGAGTGGAAGCTCTCGGATTTCAAGGCCGTGAGCCCTGCGGCCCTCGCCAAGATGATCACGGCGAAGGTCTGGCAGACGGTGCAGCCCAACGGCGACGGTCTTACGTTCCGCCCCCGCACGGGTGAGCTCGCCGGTATCGCCCTGAAAGACCCCTCCATGACGCTGATCGACGGCAAGGGGTCCGAGCACGACATGACAGTGCTCCTCGCGGCCCTGATGCGGAAGGCCGGTCTCCCGACCCGCCTTGTCGTCGGGTACGAGGCCGGTGACAAGGGCGACCGCTGGCTCGACAAGGGCGGCAAGTCGAGCAAGCTCCGCACCTGGGTCGAGTTCTGCCTGTACGACGAGAAGAACAACACGATCAACTGGATCCCGGTGGACGTGGTCAAGCTTCGCAAGTCCAGCAATCGTCCCGCCGCGCTCGACCGCCCGTGGAAGTACTTTGGTACCAACGATCAGCTCGACCACATCCTCCCGTTCGCGTTCCACTTCCATCCCCCGACGGACGTGGTGAGCTATGGCTCTCCCGGTTTCTGGGGGTGGTTCGTTTCACCCAAGGCCCCCGAGCAGGCCGAGCAGGCCATCCGAATCTCGGCTTCCTCCCAGTCGAAGCGCGCCAACGAGCCGGACAACGCCAAGAAGCCCAAGCGGAACTGATCGCGCGGCCGGTTGTGATCCGCGGGCGTACTCAGTACGCTCGGGCCGGGAGGTGACACATGCGTCAATGGGGTTGGACCCTCATCGTCTTCGCCGCGATCTCCGCGCTCCTGCCGTACCTCGGTATGCAGCTCATCCTTATGGCCTGGGTTGATCTCTGGGGGCCCACCATCGGCTGGCTGATTCGGATTGCCTTCGTGCTCGTCGGCATCGGGTTGCTCATCGCTTCCGCACGGCAACCGGCTCCCTCGCAGCCATGATCTCTTGGACGTCGGTTCGCAGAATTAACTTGGGCTGGTTCCGGAACCCGGTTCGACGGCGTGTCATGGCGGTCGGAAGATGATTGGGCTTGGTGTGGTGCCGGTGGTGGGGGGGCCGCGGCGGCCGCTAGGCGCAACGATTGATGCTCACCCCCACCCGGAGGGCTACCGCGTCTCGGCTTGCTGGTCCTTCGGATCCTGAATCGCCGATAGGCCATAGATTCATGCCCCGAAGCGCGGGCATTGGGATCTCCTCACCCCTTCGGGGCGGAGAGGAACTCGGGAGACCGGGCCGCTCGGCTCGGCGTGGTTCATTCGAGAAGGAGAAAGCGGAATGGGTACATCGCAGAATCGCCGTCTTGGGCTCGGGATCGCCGCGGCCGCAGTCCTCGCCGCGGTCACCGGCCAGGCTCAGGCGCAGTGGGTTTCCGGGGCCGGATTGATCTACTTCAACTCGGGCAAGGTCGGTATCGGCACCGCCACCCCGACCGGACAGTTGCACGTGGTCGGGAGCACCGGGGTCGGGACGGTTCGGGCGGAGAACGACGGGAACGGGGCGGCCGTGATCGGCTGGTCGCGGGCGTCGAGCGGCCTGACCTACGGCACTTACGGCCAGGCGCACTCGACCGGCGGCTACGGCGCGCTGGGTTGGGCGACGAACACGACGGGCACCACAATCGGCGTCTACGGCCAGTCGGACAGCCCGAGCGGCTTTGGCGGCTTGTTCAAGGGCGGTCAGTTTGGTGTGTACGGCTGGCCCACGGCCACGACCGGCAACACCGTCGGCGTCTACGGTCGCGTGAGCAGCCCCAACGGTTGGGGCGGCATCTTCAAGGGCGGGTACTACGGCGTTTGGGGTGAAACCAACCAGACCAACGGCTTTGGTGGGTACTTCCTCGGCCGCGGGTACTTCCGTGACAACGTGGGCATTGGCACCACGACCCCGGGCTTTCCGCTCGAGGTCATCGGTAGCACGACGACCGCGACCGTGCGTTCGAGCAACTCCGCCACTACGGGCTCGACGGTCGGTGTGCAGGGTGACGTGAGCTCGACGGAAGGCGTGGGCGTTCGCGGCAACGCGACGGCGACGACGGGCACCCCGATCGGCGTGTACGGCACGACCCCGTCCACCTCGGGCGTGGGCGTGAGCGGCTTCGCGAACTCGACGACCGGCTTCTCGCGCGGCGTGGAGGGGTACTCCACCAGCGCGGGCGGCGCGGGTGTGTACGGCATTTCAGACTCTGGGACAGGGGCCTGCAACGGCGTCTTCGGTACAGCCTCGACGACGGAGTCCGGCGCTGGCGTGCGGGGCGAGACCAGCGCCACCACCGGCACCGCGTACGGCGTCCTCGGCGTTGCCCCCGGCGGTGCGGGCGTCAACGTGTTTGCTCTGTACGCACAGGGCAACACCGGCGCGACGGGTACCAAGAGCTTCCAGATCGATCACCCGCTCGATCCAGCGAACAAGATCCTCAACCACTTCTCCGCCGAAGGTCCCGAGCCTTACCTGATGTACCGCGGCAACGTGGAGCTCGATTCTCGCGGCGAGGCCGTTGTGCAGCTTCCGGCCTACTTCGACGCGATCAATCGGGATGTGCACTACCAGCTCACCCCGATCGGGGCGCCCGCGTTGCTCTACATCGCGGAGAAGGTGACGAACAACCAGTTCAAGATCGCCGGCGGCCAGCCCGGGATGGAGGTCTCCTGGATGGTGACCGGCATCCGGAGCGACGCCCACTGCACGACGTTCCCGATGCCCACGGAGCTCGAGAAGCCCGCGTCGATGCGGGGCAAGTACCTCGACCCGGCGGCCCATGGCCAGCCGAAGGACGCGGGCGTTGCAGCCCAGCCGCGGGTGACTCCCCGGGTTCCGGCGGCGGTGAAGCCGGCGGCCCCGGCGGCGGCACGTCCGGCGACGACCCCGTCTCCGGCGGTTCCGCAGCCGGCCTCGGCGTCGCCTTCGGCGATGCGTTGATCGGCGACAGCTGGACTTTGGTTCAATAACACGCCCGCCCGCCGTACTGGCGGGCGGGTTTGCTTTTGGACGGTATGAGCGGGGGAACCGGGTGCAACTCGGGGGCGGGTGCTTCGTATGGAAGGGGGCTATCCGCGAGGACGTTCTGCGCGCGGATCGCATACGCTGATGCTCGACCAATGGGAGCTCGACATGCGGGAAGCCACGAAGCGCCGTGCGTTTACAATGATTGAGTTGATGATCGTGGTGGGGGTGATCGCCATTTTGGCGTCGCTGACGCTGCTGATCGGCAAGCGGATGGTGGACAACGGGCGTCGCCAGGCGACCGAGGATGTGCTGCACACGCTGGACACGGTTCTTCAGGCGTATGCCTCGGACGGGAAGGTGGACGGGCGGGTTCCGTCTTACTTGAATGTTGCAGGCCGCGCATGGCCGATGTCGGACGTCCGGGACATGACCAACTCGGTCTCCGCGCCCGATGCGGCGCGATTTGGCATCAAGCCCGGCAATCAGATGATCAACGGGGTGGGGCTGTTCATCGCGATGGTGCAGTCGAGCGACAATGAAGCGGCGAAGGCTGCACTCGGGCATCTTCCGGCGAAGTTCACCGGGTTGTACGACCCGGACGGCGACCGTGCGGACTCGCAGCCGGAGCTGATGACGGCGTTTGACGCGTGGGGGAAGCCGATCCGTTTCGTGCATCCGGCATTGGATGGGATTCAGAAGCTCAACAACGGGTTCTTGCAAGCAGCACCGACGGCGACGTGGGGGACGCAGCAGGTTCGGCGGGACTTTGGGTGGTCGGCCGGTGAGCCGTCGAACGCCCAGGATTTCGGGGACGCGGACGTGGGGCAGTGCGAGGGATCGACGCCGTACTTTTACTCGGTGGGCCCGGACGGGGAAACCGGGTACGACAACAGGACGGGTTCAGACCTCGATCCCGACAACGTGTACACCCGCAAGCCGAAGACGCCGAACGGGAGAAGGACCGCGGGTTCGTGAGCGTGCAGGCGGTCGATTCGGGGGACAACTGGCCGCGAGGGCTCGGGACGGCTATAGTGGGACGTACGCCGGGGTGTAGCGCAGCTTGGTAGCGCGTTTCGTTCGGGACGAAAAGGTCGTAGGTTCAAATCCTATCACCCCGACTTTGGATAAAGCCTTGAGATGCCGGGACTTCCGGCAACCGGCCTGAGTGGGCCGTGCGGACCAGAAACCCAGCCATAAACGGTACATACCGGATATGGCGGATTCTGGGAGACCCGCACGATGCCCCGAGCCCACGACCACATCCCAACCTATCGCCTTCACCGTGGCAGCGGCCGCGCGGTGGTGACCATTCGTGGTCGCGACGTGTACCTGGGCGTGCATGGCTCCCCCGAGAGCAAAGCCGAATACCGGCGGCTGATCGCCGAGTTCCTGGCCGCGGGGCACGCGGACCCCAAGCCCCTGGCCGGGGGGAGCCTGAGCTGGACCGAGCTGGCCGCGAAGTACCTCCGCCACGCGGAGGGGTACTACCGCACGCCCGATGGATCCCCCTCGCCCACGGTGATGACGATCAAGTGCGCGCTGTCCTGCCTGCTGCCGCTGTACGGCCCCAAGCCCGTGGACGCGTTCGGCCCCCTGGCGCTCAAGGCCGTGCGGGAGTCGATCGTGCGGGCGGGGAAGGCCCGCAAGACGGTGAACGATTACGTGGCCGTCGTGAAGCGGATCGTGAAGTGGGGAGTGGGGGAGGAGTTGGTCCCGTCGCGGATCTTGGAGGCGCTGCGCGCGGTGGACGGGCTCAAGCGCGGCCGCTCCGATGCCCGCGAGACCGAGCCCGTGCGGCCGGTGCCCGACGCGATCGTGGAGGCGACCGTGCGAGAGTGCTCACCGGTGCTGGCCGCGATGATCCGGCTGCAGCGGTTGACGGGGATGCGACCCGCCGAGGTGTGCGGGATCAGCGCTGCGCAGATCGACACGGGCGGGAAGGTGTGGCTGTACAAGCCGGTGCACCACAAGCTGGCGTATCTTGGTCCAGCCCACGAGCGAGTCGTGCCGCTGGGCCCGCGGGCTCAGGAGTTGCTGCGACCATTCCTCCGGCCCGGCGATGTGAACCGCCCGCTGTTCTGCCCAGCGGAGTCGGAGGCGTGGCGCAGGGAGCGGATGCGGTGCGAACGCGAGACCCCGGTGACCGCGGCCCAGGAGCGCCGTGATGCCAAGCGCCGAGCCCAGGCCGCCAAGCGCAAGCGTCGGCCCGGTGATCGGTTCGACACCCCGAGCTACGGGAAGGCGATCGCCAACGCCTGCCGCCGCGCGTTCCCGCACCCCGAACTGGCCGAGGTGCCGCCCAGGCTGCTGACCGATGCGCAGCGGGATGAACTCGAGAAGTGGGACGAGGACCACCGCTGGAGTCCGAATCAGTTGCGTCACACCGCGGCGACGGAGATTCGGCGGGCCTTTGGGTTGGATCACGCCGCGGCGGTGCTGGGGCACACGGAGCTGACGACGACGCAGGTGTACGCGGAGCGGTCGCGGCTGACGGCGGAGACGGTGGCGTTGGCGCTGGGGTGAGGATCGCTGAGAGGTGGCGGCGTGCGTACGTATTCTCTTGCGAAGGCTCACGAGGGCTCGCGTTGGAGAAGCTTCGATGGCGAAGAAACAGAAGGTACCGACGGGGACGATCCGGCCTCAGCCCATGCCAGCGCAACCACTCGATCTCTCCAAACCCGAGTGGGTGGAGGCGCTTGCGAAGGCGTTCGATGCCGCGAACGACGGTGCGGCCCAGCTCGACTGGATCATCGTCAAGGCGGAGCGAGAGCGAGACCGGCACTTGGTCGATAGCGAGCGCCCGATCGATCCCGACTCGGTCGCTCGAGATCTTCATCAGGTATTGGTAAACGCGTTGGCCGCGCGAGAAGCCCTCACGGAGGGGAGGGCTGGCGAAGCCGTGGCCCACGCGCTGAGACTCGGTCTTTCCGTGGCTTGGGTCAGGACCAGGGCGTTCGAGCCGCTCGTCGCTTCGGCTCAGAAACTCAGAACCTCAGGCGCGAAGGGCGGCACAAGGCGGAAGGTCGATCCCGTGCGGTTCGCAGCAGAGACCGCACGGTATGAGGAAGAGATCCGGACCCAGGCCAAGCCCCCGCACGGAAACGGATCGCTGACGGTGACCAATGTGAGAAAGCGCATCGCGCGGCGGGAGAAAGTGCCGTACAGCCGCGTGCTCCGACTCACGACAAGAAACCGGTGATAGCAAGCCCCCACATCGACCACCTCGGGTGCGAGAGTTCTTCTGATATCGCGACGTAACGCGATGCAAAGGAGCAACTCGCTATGCCCGTCAACCCTGGATTCGTGAAAGCTGTGGTCACCCCCGATCGCATCCCCCTGACTGAACTCGCGAAGGAACTCGGCATTCATGTGTCGAGCCTGTACCGCTGGATTCTCCGCGGCGTCCGTGCACGCAACGGGCAGCGCGTCCGGCTCACCGTGTTCAAGCTCGCGGGACGCACGTACGTGCGGCGCGAGGATTTCGAGTGGTACATCGCAGCGATCAATGAGCCCGAGGGTGCGCCAGCGGCGGATCAGCCGGTCGGAAGGTCGCGGCATCGGCAGTTGGAGCTTGATCTCGCTCGGACTGAACTCGCGAGCAAAGGAGTGCGCGTCGCTCCGTCGCCAGGAACGGTCGCGTCCACATGACAACACGCGGACGGCTTCAGGCCGTTCGTCTCGGTGACAACTCGATTTGTTGAGCCTCGCTTCCGCGGGCACCCGGCATGGGACAGCGGAAGCGTCTTGCAGGCACGAGAGCATGCAAAGGTGATCAGGTGCATGAGAATGCGATACCTGATGAAGACCGATGGATAAGGTGACCACGGACGGTCCATCGGCCACGCGAGATCAGCGTGTGGGAGTGACGGGTGAGAGGCAGTTGGACTCCCAGGCGGCCTGCCGAATCAAAACCACTACTGCCGGGTGATGGCCGCGGCTCCGCCGGGGACACGCCTTCCACTCCGGGCCTTGTAAGCCCGGGGTGGGTTCCAACCGCTCACCACCGAGGACGGGGCGTGATACTTCCAGCGGTCGGCCACAGATCGGCCGGCAGCGCGGACGAACGACAGCGGCCGGAGCGTTGAGCAGCGAGACTGAGCGTCAGGCGTCGGATCGTCGGTGTCGATCGTGGTGCTGACGGGCGACGACGGCCAGCAAGGGACCTGAACTACCCGGGCGAGCGTGAGGCGTGACGGGCGCGAAGGCTGCTCACAGTGCGTGCAGTTGCGGCGGACCTGTTCCTGACTAGTTGCCAACTGTGAGTCAACCGGCGCCAACTGCCTGCCAACCAACCGGGCGCCAACCCAGGGCGGGGAGGGGGGATCACTTTCCTACCGACCTTGCGAGGCGACACCGAGAGCTCCCCCTATGCACGCGCGGCCGCGAATCAGGCAAGGGGGGGGTCTGAGCAGCGACAAGCGGAGCGTGAGCAGGAACTGCCACGAGCGGCTAATCTGTCGGCATGCCGCGAGTCGCAACCAGACCTCAACGCTCGGAACCTCTGCCGGCGGTGCTCGACATCGACGGGCTGGCCGAGTACCTGCTCCTTTCGAAGTCCACCGCATATCGGTTGGCTCAACGCCGCCAGATCCCGGGCCAGAAGGTGGGCAAGCACTGGAGGTTCAGCCGCGCCGCGATCGAGGGGTGGCTGGCGGCGGGAAATGCGCCGCTTCGGGGCGAGGGTGTTGCGTCGAACTGGGCTGACACCGCGGAGGGGCCCGCGGGGTGGGATTGAGGAAACGCCGTCGTTGATCGGCACGCCGCCCTCTCGAGACGAACTGTGGGGAGGATGAGGCAAGCCTAGCGATCCAGAAGGCTACTCGTGTTGCCCGCTGGCTTCGGAAATCGCGGCATCCCGTAGAGCCCACAGCTCACCGAAGCCCCAAGATCCAGCCCTCGGTCTCGGCTGCGGCCCGGTGAGCTACAGACAGCTTCGGGGCGAAGAACTCGGGAAGTCGGCCAACCAGATCCGTCTGGCGCATCCACTTGGCGGTCGCCCAGGCGTCATGCTGATCCGGCGTCCGTGTTTCCATCGGGAACCCGCGGCTCCACAGAGATGGGTATACCTCTGCGACTACCGAGCGGCCAGCAGGTGATGTCCATCCGTCAAAGGGCCAGAAGTCGCCTGACCAGCCTGCATTCCCTGAGCCACCTCGAATGAGATGATCGAACTGTATCACGTCGTCCCCACGCAGGCTTCTGGCCGCGCCTGGAGGGGGGTAG
>JBIKMF010000249.1:0-6170 GCA_044359425.1 Phycisphaerales bacterium | reverse complement strand
ACGGACGAAGACCGCGAAGGCGTCGCCTGCTCCGTCTGCCACCAAATGGTTGACCCCGTCTACACCCCCGGCCAAAGCCCCGCCATCGACCTCCCCATCCTCCAAGCCCTCGCCTCCGCTGGGCACCTCCCCGTCAACGCCCACTCAGGCCAGATCGTCCTCGACCCCGACGGCGTCCGCCGCGGGCCCTACCAGCTCACCGGCACCCACCCCCATTCGGGTGTGCAGTCCCCCTTCCACCGCCAGAGCGCGATGTGCGGCACCTGCCACGACATCAGCAACCCCGTCTACGCCCGGCAGCCCGACGGCTCCTACGCCGTTACCCCCCTCAACCAAGAAGCCCCCAACCACGACAAGCACGCCCAGTTCCCCATCGAACGCACGTACTCCGAGTGGCTCAACAGCTCCTTCGCTCAGGGACCCATCGACATGGGCACCCGCTACGGCGGGAACAACCCCCTCGTCAGCAGCTGCCAGGACTGCCACATGCCCAAGACCGGCGGGCACGGCTGCGAGCCCAACTTCGGTGCCGAGTATCGCTCCGACCTCCCCCGCCACTACTTCGCCGGTGCCAACACCTGGGTCCTCAAGGCCGTCCGTGACCTCTACCCCGACTGGATCACCTTCCTCTCCGCCGAACGCGTCGACGACGCCATCGCCCGCTCCGAGGCCATGCTCGACGCCGCCTCCGACCTCGACGTGACCTACGCCAACAACCAGGTCTTCGTCCGCATCACCAACCAGACCGGCCACAAACTCCCCACCGGCTACAACGAAGGCCGCCGCATGTGGATCAACGTCCGCTTCTACAACGCCGACGGAAACCTCATCTTCGAGCACGGCGCCTACGACTACGCCACCGGCGTCCTGGATCATGAGTCCACCAAGGTCTACGAAGCCCACGCCGGCCTCGACGCCGCCGCCGCAGCCGCCACCGGCCGCCCAGAAGGCAAGGGCTTCCACTTCGCCCTCAACAACAAGTGGTTCTTCGACAACCGAATCCCCCCCCGCGGCTTCACCAACGCCGCCTTCGAAGCGGCCCTCTGCCCGCCGGTGAACTACTCCTACCCCGACGGCCAGTACTGGGACGACACCACCTTCAACGTGCCCCCCGCCGCGGCATACATCGAAGTCGTCGTCTACCACCAGACGACCTCCAAGGAGTACGTCGAGTTCCTCCGCGACATCTACCCCGGCAACACGGCGGGCATCGACACCTACAACCTCTGGAACCTCTACGGCCGCGAGAAGCTCGCCCTCATGGACTACTACGGCACCGAACTCCCCACGGACCGCTGCCCCGCCGATTACACCCACGACGGCGGTGTCGACGGCGACGACGTCATCGAGTTCTTCGCCCTCTGGGACAACGGCCTCATCGGTGCCGACTTCACCGGCGACGGCGGCGTCGACGGTGACGACGTCATCGAGTTCTTCGGCCACTGGGACTCCGGGTGCTGACGCCCGCCGCCGCGGCGGCGTAAATCGGCCAAGCGATCAAGAAGAGCCGGGTGCGAGAGCGCCCGGCTTTTTGTTTGGGCCCCGTGGCCCCTGTGGTGACCGGGGTTCGCCGTGTGGGGTGTCACACGGAGTCTTGAACCATGAAGTCATCGCTTTTCGCCGCCGCGCTCGTGCTTGTCGCCGGTACCGTCACCGCCCATGGGGCGATCCTGCAATGGGACGCCCTGTTCAGCGGCAACGCCTCCACGGCAAACAACTGGAACCCCAACCAGCGCCCTACCGCGGTTGACGACCTGCGCTTCAACTCCGTGCTCAACAACAACTACGCCGTGACGTACGACTCCCTCGTGCCGACCGTGCGGTCGCACCAGTACCTGGGCGACAACGTAACGATTCGCGTGACCAACGCGGCCGGCCACACGATCACGAACTCGATGTCGATCGAGAACGCGTCGGAGGTGCTTTTCGATGTCGGCCGGTTGAACGTGCCGGGCACGACGTCTGTCGGGGCTCTCTCCGCGGCGGCGGGGTCGCTCAGGATCGATCAGACGTTGTTCACGGGCGGGGCACTCAATGCCGGCCCGATCGGAGGGGGCGACATCCTGCTCATGCACGGCGCGCGGGCCGAGGTCGGTGCCGTGACGCTCAACTCCGGCAGCACCCTGCGCGCACAGGACTCATCGCTTCTCCAAGCAACCAGCTTCGGCATCGGAACCACCGGAAACTCGACCGCGAGCGTGGCCGAGTTCATCAACGGCTCGGACGCCACGATCTCGGGTGACATGAACATCGCGACGGGGGCAGGTACGACAGCGTTGGTCAAGGTGATCGATGGCACTCCCTTCGGTGCGCCCGTCGTTCAGATCAACGGGAACCTGCGTGTGGCGGCGAACTCAAACGCCGCCGCCGCGGGGAACGGCACCCTGCTGCTGCAGATGCCGGCCCCGGGCCAGATTCCTTCGGTTTTTAGCGGCAACCTCTTCGTGGGTGATCTCAACGGAGGACAGGGAACCGTTCGCATCGACGGAGGGGACTTCACCTGCGAGGATGCGACCTTCGTGCCGGGGCACTCATCTCTGGTCGTGCGGACAGGTTCATTCCGCTCCACCGGTGTGTTCACCTGGACGGGTTCGTTCACACCCTTCCCTGTCCCTCCCGAGACGACCGGGCTGTGCTCGGTCGCGCTCCACGGCACCTCGCTCATCACGGGCGACGCGCACCTCTCGGCGGACAATGGTGGCAGCGTGGACTACGGAGGGGTGGGAACCACGGGCCGCATCACGGGCGACATCTTCATCGCCGAGCGCGCGGGCTCCGTTGGCCGGGTCACTGTCCACGACGGGGCGGAGACGACATTCGAGGGAACCACAGTGGTGGGGCAGCGGGGTGCCGGAGAGTTTGTCGTCACAGGCACCACCGCCTCGGTGAATGAGGTCGACGTCGCCTCCGAGATCGGCAGCGTTGGCGAAGTGAGGGTTCGGAATGCGGTCCTCAACGTGCTCTCCGGAGGGTTGTGGATCGGTGGCACATCCACGTTCGCCGGTGGAACCGGACTACTGACGGTCGAGAACGCCGGCATCGTGAACGTGACCGGGGGCATGCACGTTCGCGGCAGAGGGACTGTTGACCTCCAGCCGAACGCAACCCTCAACGTGAGTTCGACACTCCTGACGAGCCCGGGTGCGGAGTTGCTCATGGAGGGCGCGCAAATCCAGGCTCACACCCTTTCGCTCTCCGGTTCGACCGTGGGCACACCCGTCGGTGCCGACCTCACCGGATCTGGGAGCATCATCGCCCAGATCACCGGGACCGGCTCTGGCAGCAGCATCGTGGCAACCGGCCCTCTCACACTCGGACGTTCAACGCTGCTCGTGAGCTACCACGGCATGAGCATCGACCTCTCCGTCGGTACCCACCCCGTCACCCTCTTGGGTATCGACGGTGCAGTCATCGGAAACACCACCATCGCCGGCGGCACGCTCGCCACGACAGGCACCATCCATGTTCCGCCGGGGAAGACCATCTCCGGCGGCGGCACGATCGACGCGCCCACGATCTCGAACGTGGGCACCATCAACGCGACGACTCCGCAGGGCTTGGTGATCAAGGGGATCGTCACCGCCACAGGTTCCCTGACCGGCACCCTCTTTGACTTCAGCAACTCCGGCGGCTTCACCGGAACCGGCACCATCAACTCCCAGATCCGCGGCAGCGCGGGCAGCGTCATCACCGCAACCGGCAACCTCACACTCGGCACGGCAACCTCCACGGGCTTCTCCTTCGACGGCACCCTCCGAACCAACGCGAACCAGGTGACGCTCCGCGACACCAGCATCGCCGCGATCGGCAACGTCGAACTCGCTGGGGGGTCCCTGTTCTGCATCGATACCGATCTCTCGAGCGACCTCAACGACGTTGCCAGCGGCTTCGGCACGATCCTCACGACGCCGCGGACGTGGATCACCGCCGGAGTGATCCGGCCCAATGGCTCCGGCACAGACGCGACCGGACAGCTCAGCGTCGCGGGCAACGTGAACGCGGACAACGTGTTCAACACTTCGGTTTTCGACATGGAGATCGGCGGGACGTCCAACGCGAACATGGACCGCTTGGTGGTGGCGGGGACGCTGACGATCGACGGGACGCTGCGCGTGCGCTTCGTCCCCGGCTACGTCCCCTTCGGCGGCGAGGTGTACACGATCATCACCGCCAACTCGGTCGCCGGCAACTTCACCACCCTCGATCTCCCGCCACGCACCCGCGCCATCGTCAACCCCACCAACGTCCAGATCGAAGCCCTCTGCGTCGCCGATCAGAACGCCGACGGCTCCGTCGACGGCGACGACGTCATCGACCTCTTCGCCGCCTGGGACCTGGGCCTCATCGAAGCCGACACCAACGGCGACGGCTCTGTCGACGGCGACGACGTCATCGAGTTCTTCGAGCACTGGGACGCCGGGTGCTAAAGATAGCAGCGGGCTCCAGATCGCTGCACCTCAGCGGCTTTCCCACCACTGCCCGTGTGAGGCGTACCGAATGAAGACGCGACTGAAAGTCGTGGCGACCCAGCGACAGGAATGCCGCTGCCGCACGCCCCTACACTCGCCGCCATGGAGAAGTCGCTCGGAGTCATCCTCGCTCAGCTCGCAATGGCCGTGGCCGTTGGGATGCTCACCGCGTTCCAGCCCGGCGTGAACCGCAAGTTCGGCGAAGTCTCCGGGGCACCACTCCACGGCGGCGTCATCAGCTTCGCCGTCGGGCTCGCCACCGTCCTCCTCGTCGCCGTCATCCTCCGCGCCTCTCCACCGCCCATCAGCAGGGTCGCCCTCGGACCCGTGTGGATGTGGGTCGGCGGTGTTATCGGTGCCGTCTTCGTGACCGCGGCAATCTACCTCAGCAAACCCATGGGCCAGGGCAACTACATGGCCGCGATGATCGCCGGCCAACTCGTCGCCGGCGTCGTCATCGACCACTTCGGCTTCATGGGCTACGACCGCCACCCGTTCTCGGTCGCTCGCGCCGGTGGCCTCGTGCTCATCGGCCTCGGCGTCGCCCTCCTCCGCCTCAAGTAGGTTCGCGGACTTCTCCGCCCCCCGCATATCCCGCCCACACCTCGCCCGGGCGCGTCAACTCCCCCACTTCGCTTGCCACCACTCAGCCTTCGCGCACATTCACGTGTGACGGAACTCCTCGCGGCATGCCGCGGGGCGCAGACGGACATGCGGAGAAAGGAGCACGGACGTGACTCGATTGTTCACCCGGGCGCTATGCGCCTCGGCGTGCGGTGGCCTCGCGGCTATCGCCAACGCCCAATCTGTCTACTCGCACGGCTTCGAGGACGGGCTCGCCCCCGGATTCGACGTCTCATCAATCGACGTCACGCCGCTCGGCGGGCGACACTTCCTCGGTCAGTTCGGCAACGACTCGGCAACACTCACACTCTCGGGCCTCACGCCGGGGTTGTACCACATCGACTTCGATTTCTACGGCATCGGCACCTGGGACGGCAACCAAGCACCCGGTCCGGATTGGTTCATCTTGGAGCAGGGTGAGTTGGGCGAACTGCTGCGGACGACGTTCGCGATCGGCAGCGAGGACACCCGAGTCGGAATGCAGGCGTACCCGGGCGTGGGTACCGACTCGAACCTCCTTGGCTGGCCAGGCCGCACCAACGCGGTCGAGAACAACACCCTCGGCTACCTCTACGCAGGCATCTACCAACGCGACGCCGTTTGGCGGCTTGGGGCCGACTTCATGGTCGACAGCCCAACGACCCAGCTGGTCTTCCGGGGCGAGGGCCTCCAGTCGCTCCGCGATGAATCCTGGGGCATCGACAACATCGACGTCCGACGCGTCGTCGTGCCCTCTCCGGGAGCTCTGGCACTCGCCGGCGCAGCCGCGGCATTCACCGGCCGCAGACGACGGCCCGCGCCGCGCTAAAAAGCAAACACCCCGGGCGCCGGCCCGGGGTGCTGGTTGATGCACGGATGAACCCCCAGCGCTCGGCCGGGGTCGTTCACACTCAGCAGCCGCTGTCCCAGTCCTGGAAGAACGCGATCACGTCGTCACCATCGACGCCGCCATCGCCGTTGTAGTCCGCCTCGTTCAGACTGCTGTCCCAATCGCCAAAGAACGCGATCACGTCGTCGCCGTCGACGCCGCCGTCGCCGTTGTAATCCGCCGGGCACGCCTCGCAGTCGTCCGGAATG
>JBIKMF010000020.1:0-21325 GCA_044359425.1 Phycisphaerales bacterium | reverse complement strand
GGCGGTGGCGAGGAGGGGTCTGCGTTTCTCCTGGGCGAGGAACAGAGATGCGGCAAGGGAGGCGATCCCCATTCCCCAGTAGGGGCGAGCGATCCAATACCCGAGCATGTCGCAGGATGTGCCGTGTTCTTCAACCTGGAAGCACGCGATGCTCCCGACGATCGTCCACGCCGCGGGGCGTTGGAGCTCGATGATGCGGGCGTTGACCCGCGTGTCGGCGAGCGAGCGTGCCCAGGCGGCAAAGAAGCCATCGCGGGTGCGAGGTTTGGTGCCGGCGAGTTTGTTCGCTGCGGGATCGCACTGGAGCTCAAAGAGCTCCGGCAGATCACTCGGGACCACGGGGCGAAGTTGGATGGCCGGCTTGCCGCGGCGAGGGTCGGCTGGGGTAGACGGGAGCATGCGAGACCGTAGGTTGGCGAGCGTTCGCGTGGCTGATTGGAAGCGGGGCGGTCACACGGTGCGCATGCCGGGGGGGTGGGGGCCGGGCGTGATTCCGGGCGCGTTGAGCAGTGTGGCGATGACGGTCGCTGCGGAGTAGGAGTGCAGGACGGGATCGACGAACTGGGCGATGCAGGCGATGTCGTCGCCGGTGGTGATGAGTGGGAGTTCGGGCTCGAGCGTGGAGGTGGTGGTGGAGGGGGTGGAGGGGGTGCGGAGTTGGCCGAGGCCGGTGTTGGCGAGGAGGGCGTTGCAGATGCAGGCTCTGCCGCGAGTGTCGTCGGGATGACCGCCCTTGGCGATGAAATCATCGATGGGTTCGGCGGGGCATCGCCAGCCGAGTGAGCCATCGGAAGTTCTGAAGGCGGTGCGGAGGTAGCCGAGATCGCATATGCGGAGGGAGCGAGCGGGGGCGAGGGGATCGGCGAGGGTGCCGGGGAGTGGGAGGACCTTGAAGGGGAAGCCGGTGGGGGAGGCGAGCGGATCGGTGAAGACGTCGGGTGGGCGGGAGCTGACGAGGGCGATGACCTGGGCCTTGAGGTGGGGCGCGAGACCGGACTCGTCGCAGAAGGCGAACGCGGTTCCGATCTGCACACCGGCGGCACCGGCCTCGCGAGCTTCGCGGATCCGGTCTGGGTGGGCGTACGACCCGGCGAGCCAGAAGGGGAGGCCGAGGGCGCGGATCGCGGCGAGGTCTGGGATGTCGCGCTCGCCGTATATGGGTTCGCCCTTGGCGGTGAGCTGCATCGTTCCGCGCGGAGGCGCGTTGTGGCCGCCGGCGGTGTGGGACTCGATGATGAAACCGTCGACGCGACCGTTGGACTTGCGGGCAAGGATGGTCGCGAGGGACGCGGAGGAGACGATCGCGAAGAACGCGGGGCGGGTGAGCTGCGGGAAGGGGTTGGCTTCGAGTTGCGATGGGTCGAAGTGGGAGACGAAGGAATCGGAGGGGAGTGCGCCCTGGACGTCGAGGCGGAGTTCGGCGGATTGGTGGTTGGCGAGTCGGTCGAGCGCGCCCGGTATCGAGCGCGGGATGCCCGCGCCCATGAGAACGCAGGAGACGCCCGCGAGCATCGCCCCGTAGAGGGAGGGGAGCGTCGGGGCTTGGATCTTCTCGAGCAGGTTGATGCCGACGGGCCGGTCGTGGCCTTCCTTGGCGAGGAAGACCTCGACGAAGTTGCTCGCCACGATGAGCTCGGTGGCGGCGCGCGAGGGGGCCTCGGAGGGGAGCGGCTTGGATTTGAACGGGCGATTCGGGGGCTTGCCGCCGGGGGTGAAGTAACGCTCCAAGATCCGGTCCGCGACCCCGGGGAGCGGCAGATGCTGGAGAGCGCGGCGGACGTGGCCGTCTGGATCACCGGATTCGAGGCGGCGCGCAACGATCACGTCGATGGCGGTTCCGGAGACGACGCCTAGTTGTCCGGCGAGGCAGACTGCTCTGGCGAGCTTCCAGTCGGAGATCCCGACTCCCATGCCGCCTTGGATGATGACTGGGAGAGGGTTCTGGAGCATGCAGAACAGTAGGCAAGAAGCGGATGAGGTTGTCCAGAATGTCTTGGAAAGGCAAAAATGAAAGGAACGCGCGGCGGGCGCGCGTTCCTTTAAACGGCGATCGGAGGAGTTAGTTGGGGGTGTTGGCGTCGGCGATCGTGCCGAGCGAGTTGATGAGCTCGGAGGCTTCGGGATTGGTGGGGTCGAGCCTGAGGGCCTGGGCGAAGGCGGCCTTGGCGCCTTCGACGCGGCCGAGGTCGCGCTCGATCAGGCCGAGGAGGACCAGCGAGTCGGTATCCTGACGGATGGAGAGGGCCTGGCCGAGGGAGTCGCGGGCCTTCTCAAACTCACCGGTCTTGCGGAGGTGGATAGCGCGGAGCACGTAGCCTTCGGGGCGTTCAGGGTTGATGGCAACGAGGCGCGAGGAGGCCTCGCGGAGGCGGGCGTTGTCGCGGAGGGTCACGCTGAGGCGGCCGAGGCCGAGCCAGGCGTCAAAGTCGGAGGAGCCTTCCTCGTCCTTGGTGAGGGTGAAGTAGACCTCGCGGGCTTCGACGGGGCGGTTGACCTGCGTGAGGCAGACGGCCTGAAGGTGGCGGAGGTCGCGGCGCTTCTCGTTCTCGGTCTTGGCGAGGAGCTTGGAGAGGTTGGTCTCGGCGGCGGCGAAGCGGCCGTTGTTCATCTGGGCGTGGGCGAGGTCCTCGAGGATGGGCTGGTCGTTGGGCGCGAGCAGGCTGGCCTCGAAGAAGAGCTGCTCGGCGGACTTGGAGTCGTTGCGGAGCATGGCGAGGTGGCCGAGGGTCTGGCGGATGCCGGGGCTGTGGTCGAAGTGGTCGCGACGGGCCATGAGGTAGGACTCGGCCTCGGTGGCGCGGTCGAGCTGGATGAGCATCTCTGCCGCGGCGACCGGGTACTGCGAGTTGGACTCGTCGAGGGTGGCGGCCTGCTGGTAGCGGGTGAGCGCCTCTTCCGGGCGCATGAGGCGCTCGGCGAGGACGCCCTGGAAGTACTGGGCGTCGACGTTCTTGGCGTCGATTTCCTCGGCCTTCTTGAAGGAGAAGTTGGCCTGCTCGAGGTTGCCCATCTCCATCATGGTGCGCCCACGGAGGACGTGGGAGCGGGGGACCTTGCTGTTGAGTTCGATGGAGTAGTCCGCGTGGCGGAGGGCCTTCTTGAGATCGCCGGCGAGGAAGGCCTGGTGGGCCATCTGGTACTCGGTGCCGGACTTGAGCGCGCCCATCTTCTCTTTGGCCGCGTTGTAGTGCTCTTCGGTGTACTGGCCGTGGCCACCGCCGCAGCCGGAGGCGGCGAGGAGGGCGAGTGTGGCCGCGGCGACGAGGGTCGCGCGACCGAGAATCTTCGAGGTGCGGCCGGGGTGGCGAACAGTGGGGGGGACACGGTTCATCGGGGTCTCACTTTCTCACCCTAGCGCCGGAGTGGCGTGTCGGGTTGGGGGGATGGGGGGAGGGGACGGTGGCGGTCGATGCGCGGTGAAAGGGCCGCCGGGTGTCCCCCCAAGGCATACCCGGCGGCCTTCCACTCGCTGTGTTTCTTACTTGCCGTCGGCGGGGACGTTGGAGGCGTCGGTGACGGTGGGCTGGGTGTTGTTGGAGGGCTTGTTGGCGAGGAAGCGCCATGCACCGCCCAGGATGCCGCGGTTGATCCAGCCGTTGGAGGTGGTGGGCGTAGAGGCGAAGCTCGTGGCGGCGGCGGGGCTGAAGGTCGTGGTGGTGGAGGGGGTGGAGGTGGTGGTGAAGGTGTTGGTGGAGTCGGTGCTGGTGTTGGTGTTGAAGGCGGTGGTGTTGGTGCCGGTGGTGTTGGTGCCGTCGGTCGTGGTGGTGTTGGTGGTGGTGTCGCCGGTGGTGCCCGTCGTGCCGGTGGTCTCGGTGTTGGTGGTCGCGAAGGTGGTGGTGGTGGTGCCGGTGGTCTCGGTGTTGGTGGTTGCGAAGGTGGTGGTGCTGTTGGTGGTTCCCGTGGTCTCGGTGTTGTTGGTGTTGGGGGTGTTGAAGGTCACGCCGGCGGTATCGATGGTGAAGTCGGCGGAGCTCTTCTTGGCGCGAGACTCGCCGTGCATGACTTCTTCGAGGAGGCTGCGGCCGGGCCAGTTGCGGTTGGTCGCGCCGAGCTTCTCACGCATGGCGATGGCTTCGGGCTGGACCGGGTTGAGGGTCAGGCTGCGGTCCAGGAGCCACATGGCACGCTGGGTGTCGCCGGACTGGGCGAGGCGTTCCGCCTCGATGTTCCGGAGGGCGGACATCTTGTCGCGGCTCCAGCGGAGCACACCTTCGCGGGCACCGGCGCGGACGCGCTCGACGGCGTCGAGGCCGCGGTCGCCGGCTTCGGCGAGGACGGTGTCGTTGACGATGCTGGGGGTGATGAGGAAGATGATCTCGTTGCGCTGGGTTTCGTCGTCGTGGCCGCGGAACGCCGAACCGAGGATCGGGATGTCACCGAGGAAGGGAACCTGGCGGCGGGAGGTCTCGGTGGATTCGCGGAAGAGGCCGCCGAGGACGATGGTCTGGCCGTCGCGGACCATGACGTTGGTGACGAGTTCGTTGGTGATTTCGTCGGGGATGGTGACCGCGGCGCCGGTGGCGTCGTTGGTTTCACGGATGACAGCCTCAGAGACCTGGGGCTTGAGTTCCATGCGGATCATGCCTTCGTTGGTGACGAAGGGGCGGAAGTAGAGCTGGGTACCAGTATCGAGGAACTCGACGGTCTGGGTAGTCGCGGTGTCGGTGGACGTGGTCTGGAGGTAGCCGACCTTACGACCGACGAGGACGCGGGAGGGCTGGCGGTTGAGGGCCAGGATCTTGGGGTTGGAGAGGATCGTGGTGTCGGTGACTTCGTCGAGGACTCGCATGAAGACGGCGACGTCGTTGGAGACGACACCGACCTTCATGCCGCCCGCGCCGGCGGTGTTGCCGACGGTGCTGGAGATCGCGGTCGCGCCGCCGTCGGCGGGGTGAGGCGAGGAGCCGCCGGTGGTGGCCTTGCCGCCGATGAGGGAGTTGGCGGCCTGGAGGGGACCACCGACGCCGACGAACTCGCCGAAGTCCATGTCGGCGATGATGGAGAAGTCCACGCCGAAGGCGTTGGCTTCGTTGAGCTGGGTCTGGAGGATGGTCGCCTCGACGAGGACCTGCGCGGGGCGCGTGTCGATCTGCGTGATGAGGGTCTCGACCTCGGCGACGTTCTCCTCGAAGTCGATCACGACGAGCATGGCGTCGTGGGCGTATTCATCGCTGCCGATGGGGGTTTCGCCGAGCGAGGGGAAGCTGGCCGTCTTGCCGGGGGTCTTGATCTGGCCGTTCTCGGAGAGCAAGGGCTTGACGAACTCGGCGGCGTCGATGGCGTTGAGGTAGTTCAGGCGGAGGACCTTGGACACCTTCTGGCGGTTGGCCTTCTCCATCTCGATGATCTCGTTCTTGGTGTAGACGTAGATGAAGTTCCCGTCCTCGACGTAGCCGTAGCCGTTGATGTTGAGGATGGCGTCGAGGGCCTCGAAGAAGGTGACGTTGTAGAGGTTGGCCGTGACGCGGGCGTTGACGTCCTTGCTCGCGATGATGTTGCGGTGGCTCTGGATCGAGAGCATCTCGAGGACGTTGGCCAGGTCCTCGTCGTTCACGTGGAGGTCGACGATGGCGTTCTCATCCACCTTCACCTTGGTGGAGGAGTTGGTGGGCTGCTTGGCCTTCGGAGCGGCCTTCCCGCCCTTGGCGGCCTTGGCCTCGGCCTGTGCCGCGGCATTGGCCGGGCGGGCCTCGGGGGTCGCGAACGGGGTGGCCATGGGATCGACCATGCTGGGCTGCTGCGGGGAGCCGGGCTGGGTCTGGGCGACGCTGACGGAGCAACCGGCAGCGAGGAACACCGTGGCGGCGGTCAACCGGGTCACGCGGATCGAACTGGTCTGATGATTCGACATAGGAAACACCTCGTCTGCGATTTTGAAACGTCGGCCGGAAGTGGCCCCTCGCCCCCTCGTCCGAGTACGCCCGGGCCGAGAACGAAGCTACCGCCTCTGTTGTCGTCCGATCAGTCGAGGGACTTTGGGGGGAGGGGATCGAGTTTTGGTGATTTCCGGACGGGTCCTAGAAAAACGCGGGTGGGTGGGGCGCGTTGCGGAGGACCTGACAGGGGAGTCCCGGAAGAACTCAGGCCGCGGGATCGCGGGGAATGTCGGAGTCGGAGGAGTTGTGGGGGGTGGAGGGGCGGTTTCGGAGTTCGAACCACTTGCGAAGTGTGGTGAAGACCCACATACCCACGAAGGCGAAAACGGGTGTCCCGGCGAGGAAGACCAGGCGCGAGGGCCAGATGGTGGTGGCCCAGTAGACGGCGGCGGCGAGCAGCCCGAGGACGGGGAGAATGAAGATCGGCCTGGGCTTGGAGACCATGGCATCTCCGGCGCGACGGCTGATCTGGACGGCGTGGTCGTGGTAGGTCGAGAGAAGCCGTCGGGCCCAGATGAACTCGGTGGCGAGGAGTGCGAGGCCGGCGGGGATCACGATGACCGCCGGGCCGGGGGCGACGATCATGACGATCCCGATGCCAACAACAGTGACACCCGCGACGAGTACCAGGATCTTGCGGCTATGCCGAAGGGCACTGCGCGCGAAGCGATCGGCTTCGGGGCCGAGTGGGGAGACTTCGTCCTCGGCGGCGGGCTTCTTGCGGTAGAACGCGGCGAACCACAGCCCCATGCCGACTGCCGTGGCGATGACGGCGAGGAAGACCTCGGGTGGGAGCTGGTGTGCGCGGGGGAGGCTGATGGCGAAGGCGCAGTGGCAGAGGGTCAGGGCGAGGCCGACCTTGATGAAGCGGAGGCTGGGGGCCGCGTCCTTGATGGCGAAGTACAGGGAACGCATGCAGAGCAGGCCGAAGCCGTTTGCCGCGAAGATGATGAGCGGGTCGGAGGAGACGGCGAAGGTCGCGGGGATGGAATCGAGGGAGAAGAAGAGCTCGGCGGTGGTCAGGACGAGCAGGGTGAAGATCAGCGGGGTGAAGGCCATGCGCCCGGCGACCCGCGTGGTGAGGGCGTCGCCCTCGAAGGACTCGGAGATGGGGAGGAACTTCCGGAGCAGGCCGTAGAGGGGGTTCTGCGCGGGGTCGAGCGACTCGCGCCGGACGAGGATCATCCGGAGCGCGGCGAGGACGAGGAGGACAGCGAGGACGAGCCGCACCACCCGGCCGATATCGGGGAAGGCGAGCACGGATCCGAGGCCGAAGATGATCGGCCCTTGGACGAGCTGCGTGATCACGACGCCGTAGATGAGGATTCGGCGCTGGTGCTTCGGTGGGGTCTTGAAGTGGGCGAAGACGGCGGAGAAGACAAGGACCATGTCGAGGTCCAGCGCGAGGTCCAGGACCAGGGCACTTAGGAACTCGAGGGAGGCGGCGGATCCGGACCGGACCTCTACGCCGCCCGCTGTGCCGATGCCGAGCCAGTGGTTGGAATACGCGGCGTAGACCAGGCCGTTGAACGCGACCGCGATGAGGAGGTAGAAGCTGAACCAGGCGAGAGCGCTCGGGGCGCGTTGAACGCCTGGTTTGCGGTTGAATACGAGGAGGTCGAGGGCGGAGAGCCCGAAGACGATGAAGAGCAGGATGACCCAGGGAGTCGGGTTCACGCGGGCTTCTTCTTGAGCTGCGACGCAAGGATGCCCACGGTAAGGACACCCAGGATGATTCCGAGGGAGAGCAGGGGGTTCATCTCAAGGGGCTTGGTGGGCGCCCATGAAGTCAGCCACGCCTGGGACGAGGAGAGATAGCGGTCCAGCATGTGGAAGTGGTAGAGGCCTTCGATCAGCATTTTACACCCTACGAAGGCGAGGATGATGATCAGGCTGATCTTGAGGTATTCGAACTGGTCCATGGCCTCGGCGAGAACGAAGTAGAGGGCTCGGAGGCCGAGAATCGCGAACATGTTGGACGTGAAGATGATGAAGGAGTCCTGGGTGATCCCGACGACAGCGGGGACGGAGTCGACGGCGAAGATGATGTCGACGACATTGAGGATAATCAGGACGAGGAAGAGCGGGGTCGCAGCGAGCTTGCCGTTCTCCCGGGCGAAGAAGTGCTCGCCGTGGTAGCGGGAGGTGACCGGCATGAGGCGGCGGACGAGGCGGATGGCCGGGCTCTTGTCCGGGTTAAACTCGTGTTCCTCTTTGGTGAAGTACATCTTGATCGCGGTGTAGACGAGAAAGCCGCCGGCGAGATAGAGCAGCCAGTGGAACTGCTCGATGAGTTCGACGGCGAGGCCGATCATGCCGCCACGCATCAGGAGTGTGGCGATGATCCCCCAGGTGAGGACGCGGTGCTGGTGCTCGCGGGGCACGGCGAAGTGCCTGAAGATGAGGGCGAACACGAAGAGGTTGTCGACGGAGAGGGCCTTCTCCATGACGAAGCCCTGAATGAAGAACGCGGAGGCGGTGAGCCCGTTGATTTCCTTCATGCGTGCCGTGGCCAGACCCATCCCGCAATAGTGGTTCTCGTAGATGACGTAGAGAATGGGGACAAAGGCCAGGGCGAGTGCGACGCAAAGCGCTGTCCAGAGCAGCGCCGTACGCATCGTGATGACCTTCCCTCGCCGGTGGAAGATGACCATGTCGGCGGCGACGAAGAGGACGACGAAGAGAATGAAGCCGGACCAGAGCCAGAATGCCATGGGTTATCCTGCGTGAGCGGGCGGGGGGACGGTCGCGGCGACGGTGTGCGGACGGGGCGTCGACGGCGACGAGGGGCGGAGGCCCGCGACGAGAAGAGGCGTGTTGGGCATGTTCGAGACTCCGCGCTGGGCGCAAGGGAACCGCAGGAAGCGTGCGGTCTTGCGCTTTGCGGAGCACACGGGTAACGCTCGCAAGGAGCGGCCGGAAGCTCGCAACGGGCGGCTTCGTACTGACGGCCGGTTCCGCCCGATTTTCCTCTTCACGAGGCCCGGGCAGGCTACTCCCCGACACGGAAAGCGACATCGTAGGGATGGGCCCGAGTCAGGACAACCGATTCAGATCTCGTCATCCTCGTTGTCCGAGTCGTCGAGGAAGGGGTCCTCCGGAGCCAGGGGCTGCGGGGCCGCCGGGGCCGGCTGGCTCGGGGCGTTGCGAGCGGAATCGTTCGCGTGGTGGCCTTCGCCCCGGACTTCGCGGTACACGCTCCCGTCGACGAAGCCCTGGAGCTTGCGGGCCCTCACCGGGTGCTGCAACTTGCGGATGGCCTTGGCCTCAACCTGCCGCACTCGCTCGCGCGTCACCTTGAAGATCCTGCCCACTTCTTCGAGCGTGTAGGTGTATCCGTCGCCGATTCCATACCGAAGTTTAATGATCTCACGCTCGCGGTAGGTGAGCGTTCGCAGAACGCTCTCGATGCGTGTGCGCAGCATTTCCTGTGCCGCCGAGTCGGAGGGGGCGGCCTGGGATTCGTCCTCGATGAAGTCGCCGAAGTACGAGTCTTCACTGTCGCCAACCGGGCGGTCGAGGCTGACGGGGTGGCGGCTTATCTTCATGACCCGGCGGACTTCGGCGGCCGTGAGGCCGGCCTTCTCCGCCAGTTCGTCGATCGTGGGCTCGACGCCCGACTTCTGAACGATTTCCTTCTGCAGGTTCCGCAGGCGGGTCATCGTTTCGATCATGTGCACGGGGATCCGGATCGTCCGGGCGTGATCCGCGATCGCGCGGGTAATCGCCTGGCGGATCCACCATGTGGCGTACGTGCTGAACTTGTACCCGCGCTTGTACTCGTACTTGTCGACGGCCCGCATCAAACCGGTGTTGCCCTCCTGGATGACGTCCAGGAAAGACAGGCCGCGGTTGCGGTACTTCTTCGCGATGGAGACCACGAGGCGGAGGTTGCCGCCCGAGAGGTCTCGCTTGGCCTGCTCGTACTCCCAGAAGACAACGCTGAGATCCCGCACCCGGCGCTGCAGTGCCGCGGGTTCCTCGAGCACGAGGGCGCGCAGGCCGTCGAGCTCTTCCCGCATGACCGCGATGTCCTCGGGGTCGTACTGACGCACGGGACGTTCGCGCTTGCCGCGAGCGGCAGGCTTCGGCGGGTTCGCGGCCCGGCGGAGGTCGTTCTCGAGCTCGAGCATCTTCTTGGAGATCGAGCGGAGCTTGCGCATCAGCGGGATGATGCGGCCGGTGCGGAGGCTGAGTTCTTCGGTGAGCGCGGCCATCCGTCGGCGGCGGGCGCGGATCTTCTGCGAGAGTTCGGCGGCACGCTCGGTGTCGCCGGCGGCTGCCGCGGCGACCATCTGGTCCCAGTCCGCGCGGTTGATCGTCAGCAGGCGTTCGAGGGTGGCGACGTTGCCGGGGATGCGCTTGGAGATCTTCTCGCGGGCGTTTGCTTCGGCGGTTGAGATTCGCATCGTGCGGTCGAAGGGGAGCTCGCCCTTGGCGACCTGCTTGAGGACTTCGACGGCCTGGGCGATCACGTAATCGCTCTCGAGGGCGCGACGGCGGAAGATCATCCGCGTGAACTCGACCTTCTTCGCGAGGCGGATCTCTTCCTCGCGGGTGAGGAGGGGGATGCTGCCCATCTGCGAGAGGTACATCCGGACGGGGTCGTCGATCCGCTTGCCGGTCGTTTCTTCCGCGACCACCTCGGCGAGCTCGCGGTCGAGCTGGACCTGATCGTTGTCCTTGGCGTCGGCTTCGTCGTCGCCGGAGCTCAGGGCGGCGTTCATCTTCTTGCGGAGGGACGCGGCCTCGCCGGCGCGTTCGCCGCCGTCGACGCTCATCGCGCGGAACACGGCCGGGAGCGAGGCGAGGCCGGAACCGTTCAACTCGCCCCGTTCGAGGGACTCGCGGTGGAGCCGGGCCTTGTACTCGAGCTCGTCGACGAGTTCGAGGTTGTGGCGGTCGATGGTGGCAAGCAGTTCGTGGAGCCGCTCCGGATCGACCATCTCGTCCGGGATCGTGTTGTTCAGCTCTTCGTAGCTGAGCCACGTCCGACGACGGCCGAGGGCCAAGAGCTCATTTACCGCGGGATGCAGATCGTTGATCACAACGCACTCCTCGACAGTCCAGCACTCACCAGACCAACACTCACCGTGGACGGGGCAGGACCCTGCGGTCAAACCCCGACTGAGACAACTGCTGACGCTTCAACTCGATGACCTTGTCGACACCCGTGGCCCCGGCGGCGGCACGCTCCCTGTCCAACCTGTAGGTGGTCACGCAACCCTTGAAGTGGTCCGACAGCCGGGCGCCGTGGCCGGTGACGTCATCAACATGGGATGCCAGCCGCACCGCCGCGGACTGGAGATCCAAGTCGTCCGTCGTCGCGAGGACGGCGGAGACGGACACCGGTTCACCGTTGTCGATCATGTCCCGCACGAGTTGGGCCAGCTTCTGAACCAAGGGCAAACGATAAGCAGTCGGCGCGACCGCGTCCTGCTCGTCCATCCTGAGACTTGCCCAGAGGTTTCCGTCGCAGAGCAGGCACCCGAGGATGTGCTCGCTGGGGCTCATCTGGCGGGGGTCGGGAAGAACCGCATCGGATTCGGTCGGCTCTGTGGTCGTGGGGGTGTCGGAGGGGAACGCGCGACGTGGCGCGCGGCCCGCGGGGATCGCTCGCTCGATGACCTGGGTCGGAACCCCGGCGACCTGCGAGAGTTTCTGCACGATGAGGCTCTTGCGGACGGGTTCGACCTCGCGGAGCCCCAACTCCAGAAGCCGGTCGATCTCGGCCTCGACCGCCTGCGAGATCTGGGCGATCCCCGCGCCCGCGAGCGTGGCCTTCAACCGGCGGAACCGGTAGGTCAGCAGGTCTTCGGATTGCTCGATCGCGCGATCGAAGATCTGACGCCCGCCCTCCCGCTTCAGGAGCTCGTCCGGGTCCTTCGCATCCGTGTGCGAACTCAGGGTCGCGATCTTCACGTCCAGCGGTTCGGCGAAGAAGACCTCGACGGCGCGGTCCGCGGCCTTCTGCCCCGCGTCATCGCCGTCGAACAGGAGCACCACCGTATTGCAGAGCCGGCGGAGGGACGTCGCGTGCTCGCGCGTGAGCGAGGTGCCCAAGGCGGCGACGGCGTTGGTCACGCCGGCCTGGTGGCACGCGATGGTGTCCATGTACCCTTCGGTCAGGATGGCGGTCTTCGTGTTCTGGATCGGGCGCAGCGCGTGGTTCAACCCGTAGAGCGTCGCCTTCTTCGAGAAGACGACGGATTCGGGCGAGTTCAGGTACTTTGGTTCGACCGCGTCGTCCAGGCGGCGTGCGCCGAAGGCGATCACCCGCCCGCCCGCGTCCTGGATGGGGAAGATCAACCGGTGGCGGAAGTTGTCGGTGACCGCGCCGAAACGCTTGAGAAGGCCCGCGTCGAAGAAGGGCTCCTCGGGGAGGTTCTGCTTCCGGATGTACTGGTACAGGCCGTCCTGGATCGCCGGGCTCGCCCCCAGGCTGAATCGCTCCACCATCTCCGGGCTGATGGCGCGCTTGGCGATGGCCTCGCGGGAGGCCGCCCCGTGTTCGGGGTGGTTCAGCAGGGACCTGTACAGGCCCGCGGCGGTGGAGTTCGCGGAGAGGATCTGCTGCCTGCGGCTGGGCTGACCGGGGATAGGGGCAGGACCTCCCGATCGCCCCGGCTTCCACGGGGTAAGGGTCACGCCGTAGCGTTCGGCCAGCAGTTCGAGAGCCTCGCGGAAGTCGAGTTTGAGGTACTTGCGGATGAAGCTGATGGCGTCGCCGCCCGCGCCGCAGACGAAGCAGTGGAAAAGGCCCTTATGGGGCACAACCGCCATCGAGGGGTTGTGGTCGTCATGGAAGGGGCAGAGGGCCTTGTACTCGCGCCCGGCGGGACGGAGCTTCACGAACTCGCCGACGACGGCGACAATGGGTGCCGCGGCGAGCACCTTGGCGATGTCGTCCTGACCGTCGAGTTTGCTTCGTCCTGAAGAGTGCATGTGAGAGACCACGCCGAAACCCGGGCGGCCGGGTGTGATGCGCCATGACCGTAAAAACGAAACGCAGACCGTCGGGAGAAGGCCCGGCAAGAGGGAGAGAAGATCTTGGCCCCCGGCCGGTTGGGGCAGGAGACGACAGGCCGCGGGTGGGCGCTCGGGTTGGGGATTCGTCCGCCGAGGCATATGGCCCTGGGGCCGCCTGGGGAGTCCGGAGAGTGAGCGCTCCCGAATCAATCCATAAGGTAGCACACCCTCGTCGGGCGGCAAACAATCTCCCAGATTTGAATGGGTCCTGCCGACTGGGCCGACTGTATCGGTCCTGACGGTTGTTCACCCCCCGGAGCCCACCTGTGGAGCGAGTACGCGTCCAGTTTATTGGTCGGGTTCAGGGCGTCGGCTTCCGAGCAACGGTCCGCACCATCGCCCGGGCGTTTTCCGTGACCGGGTGGGTCCGCAACGAGGAAGATGGGTCTGTGGTCGCGGAGATCCAGGGCACCCGGGGGGACATCGACCTTCTGCTCGCCCGACTCCGCACAAGGATGGAGGGATTCATCCGGTCCGAGACGCTCGATCCCATCGCCACCGTCGGCGATGAGAATCAGTTCGAAATCCGCCGCTGAGAGCACCACATGCCCCGCACCGTCCGAGCAGGCCTCGTGCAGTACCGTTGCGAACTCTCCGGCAACGAGCCGATTGAGCGACTCAAGGCCCACACGACCGACAAGGCCGAGGCGTTTGTCCGGCAAGCCGCCGCGAAGGGGTGCCAGATCGTGTGCCTGCAGGAGCTGCTCAATGCGCCGTACTTCGCGGCCGAGCAGTCGCTCAAGTGGTACGACGCGGCCGAGCCGATCGAGGGAGGGCCCACCATCACGCGCCTGCGCGAACTCGCCCGCACGCTGAAGATCGCGATCGTTGCGCCCATCATGGAACGCACGATGGCCGGCGTGTACTACAACTCCGCCGCCGTAATCGATGAGCGGGGCGCGACGGTGGGGGTGTACCGAAAGAACCACCTGCCGCACTGCCTTCCCGGGTTCTGGGAGAAGTTCTACTTCAAGCCGGGGGACCTTGGGTACCCCGTCTTCGATCTGGGTTTCGCCAAGGTCGGCGTGTACATCTGCTACGACAGGCACTTCCCGGAAGGGGCGCGAGAACTCGGGCTCAACGGTGCCGAGATCGTGTTCAATCCCAGCGCGACCGTCGCGGGGCTCAGCGAGTACCTGTGGAAGATCGAGCAACCGGGGCACGCCGTGGCGAATCAGTACTTCGTCGGTGCGATCAACCGCGTCGGCACCGAGGCCCCCTGGAACGTCGGTGAGTTCTACGGCCAGTCCTACTTCTGCGATCCCCGCGGGCAAGTCGTGGCGCAGGCATCACGCGACAAGGACGAACTGGTCGTCGCCGATCTCAAGATGGACCTGATCGAAGAGGTGCGGCGCGTGTGGCAGTTCTACCGCGATCGCCGCCCGGACACGTATTCCGGCCGCTGATCAGATCTCGACGTACGCCCGCAGGCCTTGCAGCCCGCCTTCGCGTCCGAAGCCCGACTCCTTGAACCCGCCGAACGGGCTCGCCGGATCGAACTTGTTGTACGTGTTGAGCCACACCACGCCCGCCTTCAGCTTGCGCGCCGTGTCGAAGATCTTCGAGCCCTTGTCCGTCCACACACCCGCGGCGAGGCCGTACGGGGAGTTGTTGGCGCGGGTGATGGCCTCTTCCGGCGTTCGGAAACTCATCACGCTGAGCACGGGGCCGAAGACTTCCTCACGCGCGATCGTGTGCGACGGCTGCACGTTCGAGAAGAAGCACGGCCGGCACCAGAAGCCCTTGCCTTTCATGCCGCTCGCGTCCGTCGGGTCACCCTCGCACCCCACGAGCGTCCCGCCCTCTTCCCCGGCGACCTTCAGGTAATGCCGGATACGGTCGAGCTGAGGCCGGTTGTTGATCGCGCCGATGTCCGTGTTCTTGTCCATCGGATCGCCCATGCGGACGCTCCGCAGCCGCAGTTCGAGCTTGCGGGTGACCTCGTCGAGGATCGACTCCTGCACGAACAGCCGCGAGCCCGCGCAGCAGACCTCTCCCTGATTGAAGTAGATGCCGCTGATGATCCCTTCGACCGCCTGATCGAGGCTCGCGTCTTCAAAGATGATGTGCGGGCTCTTGCCCCCGAGTTCGAGTGTGAGGCGCTTATCCGTGCCCGCGACCGCCGCGGCGATCTTCTTGCCTACCTCCGTCGACCCGGTGAACGCGAGCTTGCGCACTCCGGGGTGACCCGCGAGCGCGGCCCCCGCGCGGCCGTCGCCCGTCACGATGTTCACGACGCCCGGGGGTAGACCGATTTCCTCGAAGACCTCCGCGAGCCGCAGCGCGGTGAGGGGGGTCGTCTCGGCGGGCTTGAGCACGACCGTGTTCCCGCACGCGAGAGCCGGCGCGATCTTCCACGCGGCCATCAGAAGCGGGAAGTTCCACGGGATGATCTGCCCGCAGACGCCGACCGGACGAGGGTTCGCTCCGGGGAACGCGTAGTCCAGTTTGTCCGCCCACCCGGCGTGGTAGAAGAAGTGTGCGGCCACCAGCGGGATGTCCACGTCGCGAGATTCCTTGATCGGCTTGCCGCTGTCGAGCGTCTCGAGGATCGCAAACTCGCGGGCCCGCTCCTGGATCCGGCGAGCGATGCGGAAAAGGTACTTCGCCCGCTCCGTGGGGGGGAGTTTGGCCCACAACGGCTGAGCCGCCGCGGCAGCCTTGACCGCTGCATCCACATCCGCCGCGGAGCCCTCGGCAACTTCGCTGAGGACGCGTTCGTTGGCGGGGTTGATGGTCTGGAAGTACCGCCCCTTCCCCTTGCTTTCGCCCCGCGGCTCGACGAACTTCCCGTTGATGAAGTGGCCGTATCGCGGAGCGATATCAACCTTCACGCTCTCGGGCGCGGGGGCGTAGTGGTCGAGGGTGGCAAATGCCGCGGCGGAGGAGGCAGCAGTGGGCATGCCGGGAGTTTAGGGTGCCGGCGGGCGCGGGAACGTTGCCGGCACAGAATGCCGCGTCCGACGGGGGCGATTCGTCAACTGCCGCCGCGAGCACGAGGGGCGGACGGGACCACCGCCCTCACGGCCTGGAAGGTCATCAGACACAGAGCCATCGTGATCCCGATCGTGAGCCCGCACTTGGTGAGTGCCGAATAGGGGGCGTCGCGCAGGGCCGCCGCGATTCCGACGCACAGCGGCAGGTGGAGCAGATAGACCCAGTACGCGCTGTCGGAGAGAAACCTGATGACCGGAATGTCCCGCGTGATCCAGCGTTCAGCGAACGCCGCGCCCCCGAGCATCAGCGGCCAGATCGTGAGCGAGAGGGCCGCCTGCGCGCCGATGACCGCAGCGCGAAGCCCCGTCCCCGTTCTGGTCATGCTCTCGAACCACACGACGGTCGCGATCATGTACAGCGCGACGCCGAGGCCCGCGCGGATCAGCCGCCGCCCGGGGTGGGCGAGCAGATCGGGCGTCGACTCGTGTGCGCGGAACAACCTCACACCCACCCAGAAGAAGAAGTAGTAGCACGCGAAGATGTGTGGTTGCGGCACAAAGGAACCCGGAGTATCGATCCCCGGCATGCTCATCGGGAGGAGTGTGACGAGGGTCACACCAAAGAGCACCGGACTCGGCAGGAACGGACGTTCGCTCGCGAGTGCGCCGTTCACCAGTTTGTCCCATCGCTCGCGGGCGTCCGCAGGCATCAGCCTCTGCCCTGCGGACCGAAGCGCCGCGTAGGTCAGGATGAACAGCCACAGATACCACAGAAACCAAAGGTGCATCGGGTGCGGATGCCCCCATGGTTCCGCAAAGTCACGAACCACCTCATCCAGCGCTGCTCCAGCTCCTTGGCCCCCTGCCCTCGCCATCGCATACACGAACGTGCCCTTCACGGCCGGAAACAGCACCACCCAGCCCACCACCATCGGCAGCAGCACCCGAGTGCTCCGATCCTGAACCACCTGCCACAGGCCGCGGCCGTCGATGCTTCTCGCGACGAAGTACCCCGCCAGCACAAAGAACGCCGGCATGCGGAACATATGGATAAGAAGCACGGCGACCCCAAGGAGGGTGCTGCGTTCGGGATCTCTGTAGGGCCACGAAGGATCCGAGTCGCCCGGAACGAAGCTCACGCCCGCGTGCAGCACGACACCCAGGAACATCATCGAAGCACGCAGAAAATCAAGGCCGTATCGCCGTTCAGAAGGCATCGTTCGAATGTACCAAAAAACAACCCGGGCAACTCTGCCCGGGTGCGTGGAGAATCGAAACTCAGCGTCGCAGAATCAGCGACGGCGACGGCCGGCGACGAGGGCGCCCATGCCGGCGAGCGCGAGCACGCCCGGCGCGGGGACGAGGTTCGCCGCGCCCGGCGTCGCGCAGAAGTCGGCCGCGTTGGCGAGGCCGGTGGTGTTGCGAGCCGGATCGAGCGTGTACGCGCCGCCCGGGTTCGTGCCCAGCACGTCCGCGCCGTACCACACGCTGTCAGCGCCGCGGATCAGGATGTCGGCGTTGAAGCCAGCGTTGGGGCCGAAGTCGGTGAAGCCCAACTGCGCGGCGTACGCGCGGTTGTCGGTGTCGTTCTCGAGGAAACCGATGCCGTCAATAACCGACGCCCACGGGGTGATGTCGAGCACGCCGTCGTTATTGGTGTCGAGGTCGTTCGAGATCGCGCCGCTGAATCCGGAAACGAGGAGGTAGGTGTTGCTGCCGTTCTCGATGTCCGGGTTGAAGTCGGCGACGTTGAGGGTGGTCCCGGCGTCCGGGCCCTGCACGCCCGCCGCGATCGACGTATCGATCACACCCGCGGCGTCACGCCACAGGAACAGTCCGTTGGAACCCAAGCTGAACGCGCTCAGGCTCAGCACCGCGTCGATCACGCCGCTGGCGGTGCCGTCGCCTTCAAGCACCAGAATCGTCAGACCCGAGAGGCTCTGCCCAGCGGTGCCGGACAGTTCCAGGAACTCCTGGCCGTTGTCCGTGCCCGGGGAGTTCGTGAAGATCTCGCTGAAACGAACGTCAGCGGTCGCGACCGCGGCGAGGCCGCAAATGGCCACAAGGGCGGAAACAGTGCGCATGTCCATATCTCCTCAGATCAATGCCGCGAGTCGCGGCGGGGTCTTGGGGGCGGCCGTACAAACGGGGCCCGGTTCTCTCGGAGGCAAACGTACGGGGGGGGCACTGGGGATGTGTCAGGATTGCGCAAAGACCCGGTTCGACTTGTGTTGCGTCCCCCCTCCCAGTGCCTCCGGAAGGCCACCCGGCTACCCACTGGCCGGCATGCCCAGTCCGGTATACACTTCCACCCTACCCGGCCGACCGCAAGGCCCGCCGGGCCGTATTCGGGCGCGTAGCTCAGTTGGCTAGAGCGCGGCTGTCACATAGCCGAGGTCACAGGTTCGAGCCCTGTTGCGCCCATTGACGGAAATCACGCTGAACGCGGCACTTTCGCGTACCTGCCTGTGTCGGGCAGAGTGGCTCAGGAATCTCCGAAAAGTGGTAGATACCACTTTTCGGCCCCCGGAGACCACGCCATGCCCCGACGTGCCACCGCAGGCTCTGCCCTCCCCCGAATCCCCAAACTTCGACCCCACAAGTGCAGCGGCCTTCGCCGCGCCCGATTCAACGGGCGGGACATCTATTTTGGCCGGGAAGGGGATGTAGAGGGCACTCGGCGGTACAAGCGCATTGTCGCTGAGTTCCTTGCCAACGACGGCTCGCTGCCTCTGCGGGAGTCTGAACGCAAGGAACTGAGCATCAAGGAACTGCTGGCGCGGTACTGGATCGCGGCGAAGCGTTCCCTCCAGCCTGACTCACTCGACCCAATCAAGCGGCCCTTGAAGGTGCTGCGACGGCTCTACGGCGACACGTTGGTCGAACAGTTCGGCCCGACACAGTTGAAGGCACTGCGCATCGAGATGGACCGGATGAAGTGGAGCCGCAACGGGATCAATGAGGCAACGCGGCGAATCCGAACGATGTTCGGTTGGGGCGTCGGAGAGGAACTTGTGGAGCCAACGGTTCATCTTCGGCTGCGCGGTGTCCGCGCACTTCGTAAGGGTGAGGGAGGGCATGAACGGAAGCGAGTCATGCCCGTCGATCCTGAACTCGTCGAAAAGACTCTTCCTTTCCTGCCGCATGATGTCCGCGCGATGATTGAACTCCAGTTGCTCACCGGAGCAAGGCACGGCGAAATCCGCAGTCTTCGCTGGTGTGAAGTCGATACGAGCGGCGACGTTTGGCAATATCGTCCGATTCACCACAAGACAAAGCACCACAATCGCGAACGCACGATTCGCTTTGGTCCACGAGCGCAGGCCATTCTGACAGCCTTCAAAGACCGCGATCCAAACGAGCCACTGTTCAGCCCGGCGAAAAGCGAAGAGGCACGCCGCGCTGCCATGCGAGCCGCTCGCAAAACTTCGGTGCAGCCATCCCAAGTGTTGCGGGCAAAGGTCGCCGCCAAGAAGGCGGCCAAGCGCGGGCGGAAGCCCGGTGCGATGTACACGCGAAAGGCATACAGGAAGGCCGCGGCCCGAGCGTGTGCCCGGGCCGCGTGGAAGTTTCGATTCAATCGCGAACCCTGACGTGCGATTACCGGCGACGACGACCGGCAAGCAGCCCGCCCAAGCCCAGCAGAGCCGCCGCGCCGGGGGCGGGGACGGCGAACACGACCTGATTCGCATCTGCGAAACCCGGCTGAGCGCTGTACAGGCCCACGCGGAAGTTGCTGCCGAACGAACCGATCGGCTGGACTCCACCGTTCCATCCGCCGGCCTGACCGGGCAGAGCGGCGCTCCCGGTGAGGCTGCCGCCGACGCCGTACAGCGCCTGCATACCGGTCAGGTCGAAGAACATCTGGATCGAGCCGTCGACATCACCCTGGCGGAAGTGGCGGAAGGCGTAGTTGTAACCGGTGCCGCTGCCGATGCCGCCGGGGAGGTTCGAGACGCCGCCCGCGCCGTTGTTGTTCACGGCAAGCTCGGAAGGACCATTGTTCACACCATCCATCCAGACTTTGAAGTCGCCGACCTGGCCTGCGGGACTGAAGGCGTCCCAGACGCCGTTGGCGAGAGACTCATTGACAACGGTGGAGGCGGTGAACTGGGCGCCGTCGAGGTCGAAGTTGACGAACTGATTGCCGGCCGCGCGAGACCCGTTGCGCATCTTCATGCCGATGCCGAAGATCGTGTTGCCGTTTGCGAACGAACCGGCGGCGTAGTTGCCGAAGCCGAGAGGGCCGGGCCCGTTCGAGAACCCGTCGTGGCCCGGGCCGACATTGATCGGGCTGCCGGTGATCGTGTTGTTGTTGAACGTGAACTGCGTGACGTAGATGTCAAAGTCGCGGTTCACGTTGCCGCCAGCGTAGATGCCGAGGCTCAGCGAGTTGCCGACGGGGTTCCAGCCGCCCCACGACGTGCCGCCGTTGATGTCCACGGAGCCAAACGCGGAACCAGCCGCTGCCGCGAGGGCCAACGCACCGATAGCAGTACAAGTCTTCATATCTCTCTCCTCTGCCACCTTTCGGCGGCGATCATTGACAGCGGATCGCGCAAGGCAACAGCCAAGCCCGGGGAAACACCGCTTGAGGTAATGTACCCCCCCCCTCTTTTTTTTCAACCCCCTTTGTCTGGGATCCGCACGAAGATTGCGCAATGTGAAGATGGGGAATCAAGGCCGGTGTAGGTGGCGTGCCTGCCGGACCTGCCGCTGGGCGGTTGGCGGCGCGGAGTCGGCGTTGGCCCGGACGTGAGGCTCAATCAACGACCACGGCCCGAGCGTGTGCCCGGGCCGTGGAGGATTCAACTCATATTGTGCGATCGAAGCCGAGTGAACTCAGCGGCGACGACGCGCGGCGAGGAGGCCGCCCAGGCCGAGGACCGCGGCCGCGCCGGGGGTCGGGACCAGCGCGTAGGTGTAGTTGGTGACCGAGAAGCCCGAGTTGGCAGATGCGGCAGTGATCCAGATTTCACTGCGGACAACCTTGCTGATGTCAAATCCAGGATCGATGTTCGCGGTGCTGAAGTTGAGGGTCTGGGTGCTCGATCCAGCCGAGATCGCAAAGGGGCCCTCGAAATCGATGATAAAACCGCTCTCATCGAGGATGCTCCAAGAGAACGTGAGCGACCCAGTCACGGCGATGTCGAACGACATGGACGCGATCCCGCTCAAATCGATCGTCGAGAGGGAACTGTCCTGCCGCAACCTCAAGACGCTTGAGTTGCCCGATGCCGGAAGGGAAGCCGTCCAGGCTCCGCCCCCGACGGAGGCTGCGGCGGGGGAGCCGAACCGCACCACCTGACGCTGGTTAAAGAGCGAGCCGGAGCCGGAGGTGTTCACGTACGGGGCGCCAAATCCGGCGGGATTGCTACTCCCCGCGGTCGTGAACGGATCCACGATACCGGCATTGGCCGAACCCGCGATGGCCGCGAGGGCCAACGCACCGATAGCGATCGAAGTCTTCATATCTCTCTCCTC
>JBIKMF010000019.1:0-21486 GCA_044359425.1 Phycisphaerales bacterium | reverse complement strand
GAGGTCGGCCTCGATGGTTTTGACGGGCTGAGAGGGGTCGGCGGGGGGTTGTTCACCGTTCTCGAGCATGCGGAGGCGGCCGTACTGGCGCTGGAGGCCGATGGCATCGGGGGTGGTGCCGAGGCCGCGGACGAGGACTTCTTGGAGCTTCGCGGCCATGTCGGAGGCGTCGGCGTGCTTGAGTTGGACGATGGCAGGCTCGACCCAGTTGCTGGCGCGATCGGAGTCGAGGTCCTTGAGGAGGACTTCGACGAGGGCGAGGGCTTCTTCGGTGCCGGCGCAGATGAGGGTGTTGGTGCGTTCGTCGACGGCGATGGAGATGGGCGCGGCGAGGGCCTGACCGGTGGCGGTCGGTGGCTGGCCGGAGCGATCGGTGCCTGGAATGCGACGGAGTTCGGCGGACTGAGAGAAGAGCTGATCGACGACGGCCTTGGTGCGCGAAGCGGAAGCGTTCTGAAGGGGCATGATGCGGATGAGGAGATTTTCGCCGACGGGGAGCGTGTCGAGCGTGCGGATGACTTCGCGGAGCGCGTCGATGTTGCCGGGGGTGGAGGCGACGATGAGCGCGTTGGAGGCGCTGTCGGCGAGAACGCGGACGGGCTTGGAGAGATCGACGGGGTTGATGGGGGAGTCGGCGGTGTTCTTGGTGAGGAGGAGGCGGCGGACGTGCTCGGTTAGGGCGCGAGCGGGAGCGGCCTGGGAGGCCTGTTCTGCGGCCGACGCGGGTCGGAGCATGTCGGTGAGGGTCTTGGCGAGGGCGGTGGCGTCGGCCTTGCGGAGCGGGATGACTGTGATGCTTTGCTGGGCGTCGAGGGGTTCGCTGTCGACGGCCTTGACGAGCGCCTCGATGGCGTTGCTGTCACCGGGGCTGGCGACGATGGCGAGTGCGCGTTTGCTGGCGAGGATGGAGATGGTGACGGGCTCGGAGACGATGCCGGGGCGGTCGGCCTGCTGCGGCTTGGTGACGCCGAGTTCTTCGAGGACCTTCTTGATGTCGGCGGGGTCGTTGTTCTTGACTTCGACGATGGCGACGTTCTGGCCGAGGAGGGGCGAGGGGGTTGAGCCGTCGGCCGTGGCGGGGGGAGCGTCGAGCTCCGCGATGACCTTGCGGATGTCTTCGAGCAGACGGGTGCTGCACGCGATGACGAGGGAGTTGCTCTGGCGGTCGATCTCGATCGCGAGGGTTTCGCCCTGGGACTGCGCGGTGGCGGTGAAGGTGGTGAGGAGGGTCTGGCGGATGCGGCCGGCGGCGATGTTGCGGAGGCGGATGATGTGGGGCGTGATGCGGCCGATATCGCCCTGCTGCTGGAGTGTTTCGGCGAGGGCGGAGATCTGCGCGAACTTCTCGTCGTCGGCGCGGACGATGAGTGCGCTGGCGGTGTCGTCGCCGATGATGAGCACGGAGCGAGGGCCATTGGGGCGTTCGGCGCGATTGAGGTAGATCTCGCGGATGGTGTTGGCGATGGCGGAGGGCTTGCCGTTGCGGAGGGAGATGATTCGCGCGGCGGGCATGTCGGCGAAGCCGGTGACGTCGAGCTGGCGGACGATCTCCTTGATGCGGTCGAGTTCGCGGCGGCCGGCGAAGACGATGAGGGAGTTGGTCTGGAGTTCGGCGGAGACGGAGGGGACGCCCTCTGCGTCGACGAGCACGGTGGCTTCGGGCGGACGCTGGTTGTCGCGGTTGCCGATGCGCTGCGCGCCGCTCGCGCGGGCCTGCGCCTGGCGGAACTGCTCTTCGAGGGGAGCGCGGAGGCCGTCGTTGAGGGCCTTGGCGACGGACTGGGCGTCGGCGTGTTCGAGGGGGATGACTTCGAGCTGTCGGGTGGTGTCGTACTCCTCGGTGTCGAGCTTGGTGAGCAGCGCGCGGATGCCCTCCCACTGCTGCTTGTCGGCGCGGATGACGAGGGAGTTGCTGAGGGGATCGGGGAGGATGGTGACGTTGCGGGCGCCGGGCGAGGATGCTTCGGGCGCGAAGCGGCCGTAGAAGACCTTCAGGGCGTTGGCGGTCTGGGCGGCGTTGGCGAACTGGAGCTTGACGAACTCGGTGGCGCGTTCCTCGGTGGCGGGGACATCGAGCTGCGTGACCATCTTCTCGATCTCTTCGATCATGTCGGTCGGCGCGTTGACCATCAGCGAGTTGTCGTTCTCGGTGTACTCGATGCTGGGCGAAGGGTCGCCGGAGGCGCGGGGGCGTGCCCGGAGCAGGCCTTCGAGCGTGAAGGAGAGGTCGGAGGCCTCGATGTGGGCGAGCTTGAACTTGCGGAAGACCAGGCCGGAGCGGACGGGCTCCTTGTCGATGGCGCGAATCTGGTCCATCACGATGGCGATGGCTTCTTTCGAGCCGGTCAGAAGGAGGGAGTTGCTGCGGTTGACGGGCGTGACGGTGATCTTGATGTTCGCGGGGAGTGCGCTCTTGAGCGCGGTCGCGACTTCGGTGGCGCGGGCGGAGGCGAGCGCGACCGGGACGATGTTCAGTTCGTCGGCCGTGGGCGGGGCGTCGAGCTGCTGGAGGAGCGTGCCGAGTTCTTCGAAGACCGCGTTGGGCGCGGCGACGATGAGGGAGTTGGTGCTCGGCTGGGGCGTGACGATGACGGCGTCTTCGCCGCGACCTTGACGCTGGTACATGGAGCGGAGCACGTTCGCGGTGTCGGCGGGCGTGCTGTTGCGGAGGACGTAGACCTCGATACGACGGTCCTTGCCGAGGTCGGGCTGGTCGATCTGGGCGACGAGGTCCTTGAGGGTGGAGAGGCTGGCTTCGTCGCCCGAGGCGACGAGGACGTTGCCGTCGGCGGAGCCGATGATCGAGATGCCGCTCTGTTCGAGGCCTTGGGCGCGGGCGCGGTCGTTGAAGAACGATCGCAGCGTGGTCGCGGCGCGGTCGGCGCGGGCGTGAATGAGGTTGATGGATTCGATCTTCTGGCCCGCTCCGGCGGTGCCGCCGTCGAGCTCGGTGATGTAGCGCATGGCCTCTTCGACGCGCTCGGAGCGGCCGACGAGGATGAGGGCGCGGCGGAGCTTGTCGATCTCGACGGTGACCGCGTCGGGATCGGCCTGACGCCACGAGCGGCGGTTTGGGCCGGCCATGGCGCGTTGGATCGCGTCGCGGACGGCCTGCATGTCGGCGTTCTTCATGGGGACCGAGCGAACGATCATGGTCGCGCGGGCTTCGGCGGGCTGGTCGAGGGCGGCGATGACGCGCTCAACGACGGGAATGAGATCTCCTTCGCCCATGACGACAACGCTGTTGGACCGCTCGTTGACCTCGACGTACGCGAGATTCTTCTGCTCGCCGTTGCCGCCGCCGAAGGCCTCGGTCCAGCGGACTTCATCGACGACGTTGCGGATCGTGGCTTCGATCTCGCTCACGCGGGCGTTCTTGAGCGGGATGACCTTGAACTGGAAGCCCTGCGTGGGAGCCTGCGCGTCGAAGGTCGCGGCGAGGGACTTGACCTGCTCGAAATCGTCGTCGGAGGACGCGATGACGAGGGTGCCGCTCCGCCGGTCGCCGATGACGGCCACACGGTTGACAACCCTCTGGCCCGGGCGCGAGGAGATCTGCGCGCGTTCGCCGAAGAACCGCTGCACGGCCTGCGCTACAGACTGGGCGTCGGCACGTTCGAGCTTGATGGTGCGCACGGGGAGGCCGTTGGTCTCGGCGGCGTCGACCTGGGCGACGATCGCGCGAACCTCGGCGAGCAGTTCCTTGGGGGCACGGACGACGAAGAGGCTCGAGCCGTCTTCGGCGGAAATGCGAACGCGTTCGCGTTTCGCAGGGTCCTTGCCGACGATGACTTCCTCAACGATGCGCTGCACCGTGGATGGCGAGGCCTGCTGGAGCGTGATCATCGCCATTTCCATGCCGGGCTCTTCGGCGGTGGCGTCGGCGGTGACGAGGAGGCGGGTGATCTCGGCGTGCTGGTCGTCGGAAGCCGTCACGAGCATGGAGTTCGTGCGGTCGTCGGCGATGAAACGAGCCTGCGGGAGGTCGTCAGCATCGCGGCCCTGACGCTGGGCATCGAAGAGCTCCTGAAGGGTCTGCGAAAGTTCGATCGACCGCGCGTGCGTCAGCGTGTAGCGGCGGATGCCGAGGCGGTCCTTCACGGGGCTCTGGTCGATGGCTTCGACGAGTCGGTCGATGAGCGGCATCGCGGCGCGGGGCGCGGCGACGATCATGCTCGTGCCGCCGGGATTCGAGGACATGCGGACGCGCGACGGATCGATGCGGCCCGTCACGGGACCTTCGGCCCCCGCGAGCGAGACGTCCATAGCGCGGATCCGGCGAGACTGCGCACCGCGAGGCTCGGGCGAGAAGAGTTCGCGAACGGAGGCGATCGCCTTCTCGGCGGTGGTGTTGGAGAGCGGATAGAACTTCACCGTGACTTCGCCCGCGGCATCAACTTGCGCCACGGAGGCGATCAGCTTGCCCACGGTGTCGAAGTCGGTGTCGTTCGCCAGAACCACCAACGCGCCGCCGGAGGGATCAGGCATCACGCTGACGGGACCCGCGAAGCCGCCGGGATTCTGCGTGGAGCTGCGACCGATCTGCGCGATGGTCTGCCGAACGAGCTCGGTTACGGCGGCGGCGTCGAGCGTAGCAGGGAGCGTGACGACCTTGACTCCGACGGGCTCGGCCGGGAGCTGGTCCTGAAGCTGCGTCGCGAGCTCGACGAGGCGATCCGTCATGCGGGGCGAGCCGACGATCAGCAGCGAGTTGCTGGCCCGATCGACGGCGATGGTTACGCCCGCGCCGTCATTCGATGACGCGGGCATCTGAGGGCGCGGCGCACCCTGGCCTTCCGGCTGGGCCATGACGAACAGGATGACGTTGGCCGCCATCCGCTGGGCGAGCGATGAGCCGCCCGCGGCGTCGATCGAGGAGACCGGCGTCGCGTGGGGCGCACGTCCCGAGCCCGCTCCGCCTCCCCCACCACCTCCGGTGGGCGGCGGCTTGTCGTCATCGTCCTTCTCACCCTTGGCCTTCTTAAGCAGCTCGTCGCTCGAGATCACTTCGACTTTGACGCCGCCCTGCTGCTCGAGCAAGCGGCGAAGGGTGTCGGCCATGATGGTGGCGTCGGCGCGGGAGCGGTCCAGGGGCACCATGCGCATCTGGCGGCTGGAGGCGAGGGTTGCGCCGTCGAGCTTCTGCGTGAGCTCGTCGATGATGCCCATCTGCCGCTGCGAGGCACGAACGATGAGCGAGTTGCTCTGGGCGTCGATGCGGATGATGGGCGGTGCGTCGGTCGTGTCGTCCTTGAAGACGGCTTCGAGGTTCGTCGCGAGCTGGGCAGCGTCGGCGTTCTGCAGTGTCACCACGCGCACGCTGCGTGCGGCGGTGTCGCTCGTGCCGGAATCGACGTCGAGCTCGGTGACGAGTTGCTCAGCAACTTCGAGCACCGCGGTAGGGCCGCTGACGACAATGGCGTTCAGGCGGCTCTCCGCGGCCACCTTGACGGGAAGCTCCCGCTCGCCGCGGGACATGGCGTCAACGCGGGCCCAAATGGGAAGACGCTCGATCATGGAGTCGCGTTGGAGCACCTCTTCGACGACAGGGGCGATGGTCTCGGCGCGGCCGTGCTTGAGACGGATGGTGCGGACGCCGATGCCGTCGGGGGCGACGGCCTGGTCCATGCTCTGGATCATCGTGGCGGCCCGCTTGACGGCGTCTGCGGAACCCGCAACGACGACGGTGTTGCTGGCTTTCGCGGCGGTGACCGAGGGAGCGGGGTCACCGGGCCTGGCGGCGGCGGTGAGGGCGGCCTTGATGGCTTCCGAGGCGGAGGTGGCGTCGCCGGATGTCATCTTGAAGACCTGGACATCAACGGCCGAGTTTTCGCCGGGCCTGTCAAGGGTTTCGACGAGCTGCATCGCGACCGACGAGAGAACCGAGGGGATCGAGATCAGAAGACGGTTGAGCTTGGCGTCGGCGGTGACGTTGGGCTGCGGGATCGCGATGCCGGACTTCTCCGCGGCACGGAGTTCTGCCGGCCAGCGTGAGCGGTCGGAGAGGAGCGCCTGCATGGTCGTTGCCGCGCTCGTGGCGTCGGCGTGCGCGAGCGAGACGACCTGAAGGTCGGTGGCGGGGAGTGAGATGCTGCGCTCGTCGAACTGTGCGAGGAGCTTGAGGCTCTCGGCGACTTGTTCCTGCGTGCCGATCACGACGATGGAACCGGTCGCGGTTTCGGGCGTGAGTTCGACGGGTCCGCGACCCTGGGCGAGGGTTTCGTTGACGATGGTGGTGACGGTGGCGGCGAGCTTCGCGGGATCGCCCTTGAGCGGCGTGAACGTCGAGACGAGCCGGTCGGGCTTGTCGGCGGGTTGATCCAGTCGATCGATGATCGACTTCGCGAGCTCGATGGTTGCGTTCGGCGCGGAGATGATCAGCGAGTTCGTACGCGCGGAGGCCTCGACGCGGATGGAGGGCTGCTTGAAGAGGTCCATTCGACCCTGGCGGGCGAGCTGGAGCTGCACCTGGATCATGCGCGGGTCGGTCTGCTGCTGTTGGACGAGGAGGTTCTCCACCGTCTTCGCGATGGTGTTGACGTCCGCGTGCTTGAGCGCGAAGGTCTCGACGGCGGGCGTCTCGGCACCGCTGGGCTTCACGTCCAAGGGCTTGATGAGCTCCTCGACCTTGGCGAGGTCCTTCTCGACGCCCGTGAGGATCAGCGCGTTCGAGCCGGGCGCGGCGACGACGTTGACCTTGCCGCCGCTGGGAAGATCCATCTGCGTGATGGCGGTGCCCAACGCCAGCGCGACGGTGCCCGCTTCCGCGAAGTTCAGCGGGAGCACGCGGAGGATGTTGCGGCCGATCGCCGCGGACTCGTTGTCGAGTGCCTTGATGACCTCATCCGCGATCTTCTGCACGTCCTCGGGTGCGGTAATGATCAGCGTGTTCGAGCCGGAGTCCGCGGCAACATCGAGCAGTTGCTTCACGTCGGCCCCGATCACCCCGGTGGCCTGCTGCTCGGTGATGCGGGTCTGCAGCATCTTCTCCATCAAGGGCTGGAGCTTCTCGGCCCGCGCGTGCTTGAGCGCGTACATCCGGAGCACCGTGGTCGGCCGCTGCTGGGCCGCATCGAGCTGCTTGAGCACGCCCTCGACCTGGGTGAAGATCTCCGCCGGACCGCTCACCACCAGCGATCGCGTCGCGGCTTCCGTGGTGATGCTGATGTTCTGGATCGCGTTCGCGCCCTTGGCGAGCGCACCGCTCGCGGCGAGCTCCTTAAGGGTCGTCGCAACGGACTCAAGACCCGCACGCTCGACCTTGTACGTGCGCAGCTCGATGTTCTCCGCCAGCTTCTGCTGGTCGAGGCTCTTGACGATCTGCTCGAAACCGGCGAGCCGCTTGGCCGGGGCGTCCACGATCAGCGCGTTGGTCGCGCGATCGGCCCGCACGATGATCTCGCGGGGTTGCCGCAGGTCCGGGCGCGGCTGGCGCGTGCGCGGATCCAGCGGCATCGGCGGTTCGGGGTACATCTGATCGATGGTCTGCGCAAGCTCCTCCGCCCTCGCGACCTTCAGCGGGAAGATCCGGATCTCGCGGCCGTCCGCGTCGACCGCCTGCGTGTCGTTCAACTGCGTCACGATCGCTTCAATCTCCGGCAGCGCATCGGCGTGCGCGGAGACGATCAGGGTGTTCGTCGCGGCGTCGGCCTCGATCGAAACGGGCACGCGGGACTTCTGCTCCACCGGGCGGCGGTCGAAGGCGTTCTGCAGCACCGCCGCGAGGTTCTCGGCGTCCGTCGAGCGCAGCTTGAGGATCCGCATCGGCGGGCGATCCGCCTTCTGCGAGTTGTCGAGCTGGCGAACGAGCGCGTCGATCACCGCGAACTGCCCGGGCTGTGCGGCCACGAGGATCGAGTTGGTGGACTCGATCGCCTCGAACTCCGGCTCCGGACCGCCCCGGATCTTCAACGAACCGCTGGACTTGACCATGTCGCGCAGGAAGTCGATGACATCCCCCACCTTCGCGAGCTTGAGCTCGACGAGATGCACCTCGCGGGCCGGTCCGGCCTGACGTCCCAGTTCTTCCATCACCTTCGAGAACCGAACCATCGCCTCGGCGTCGGCAACGACGCTCAGCGAGTTGGTCGCTTCGTCGACCTGAACGTCGATCGGGTTCGCGCCCGGGATCTGCGCAACCTGAGCGTCGTAAATCGCCAGAGCGCGGTCCTTCACCTTCACCGCGTTCTCGCTGATGATCGGGAAAATCCGCAGGCCCTTCTCGATGGGGACCAGCGAGAGTTCCTTCAGCACCTGCTCGACGACGCTGAACGTCTTGGCGTCGCCCGCCACGATCAGCGTGGAGCTCTTGGGCTCGGTCTCGATGATCACCTGCACCGGCTGCTTGCCCGGCTGCGCGGGTTCGTTCAGCACCCCGCGAGTGGACATCGACGTCAGCGTCCGCGACACCGCGTCGAGGCTCGGGCCCTGGATGCGATAGGTCTTCAGCTGAGCCGCGGGGGGAAGCTCCACCCGATCGAGTTTCGCGGCGAGTTCCTGCAGCGATTCCATGCGCTCCGCGGGAGCATCGAAGATCAGCGAGTTGCTTCCCGCATCGGCCGAGACCGAGACTTCCTTCGGCTGCTTCAGCCAGGGCTGCGGGCGGCCGAGACGATCCGTCGGCGTGGGGGGCTCGGGGTAGAGCTTGTCCATCGCGTTCGCGACTTCGGTGGCCTTTGCCACCTTCAGCGGGAAGAGCTGCGTGATCCGCTGCGGCCCCGTCTTCTTGTCTTTGTTCAGTTCCTCGACGAACGACTTGATCTCTTCGAAGAGATCCGGGTGCGCCGAGACGATCAGCGTGTTGGTAGCGGCATCCGCGCGAACGTCGACCGGCTTCGCCGCGCGATCCGTCTGCGACCGCTTGCCGTACTGCTCGCTGAGCATCGACGCGATGCCCGAGGCGTCCGCGGCGCGCAGCTGGAGCAGCTTGAGCGGTGGCAGGTCGGTGCGATCGAGTCGGTCGAGGCGGGTGATGAAGTCGCGCACGAGTGCGTGCTGAGCCTCCTCCGCCGTGACAAGAATCGAGTTGGTCTTCTCGACCGCCTGGAAGGTGGGCTCGGGCACTGCGCGGCCAGGATCAATCGAGTCCGCCGCCTTCAACATCGCGGTGAGTTCGGGCAGCACGCTCGCGGCGCTGGCATTCGCCAGATCCACGACGCGGGTAGTCCGCGAAGGGGGCGTGAGCTGCTGGGCCTGCGTCAACGCCTCGGAGTACAGCTGCATGGTCGCGGGCTTGGCGATCAGCGTCACGCTGCCCGTTTTCTCATCGAAACGCGCCGTCACGTCGCCGAGCTGATCGGCGGTCATGCCCCGCGTGCGTTCCTCGTACAGAGCCTTCGCACGCTCCAGCACCGCCGCGGGCTCGGTGGACGAGAGCTTCATCACCTTGAGTTCGCGGCTACCCGCGTCCTCGGCGTCGAGCTGCTCGATCAGCCCGGCAATCGTCGGGAACTGGTCCGGGCGTGCACGAACGAGCAGCGTCCGCACCTCGTCGATCCCCTCGAAGCTCGGTTCCGCGTACGCGGTGCCATCCGTCGGGGTGAGCAGCGGGCGTGACAGTCTCGCGACCTTCGGTCCGAGGACCGAGGCATCGGCCTTCTTCAGCGTAAACCGGCGCGTTTCCTGCTCGACGACGGACGCCTCCTGCGCGGTCGCAAGAAGCCCGTCGAACGCGGCGAGGGCCGCCCGCGAACCGATCAGCGTCGCGGTTCGGCTCTCCGTATCGAAGCTCGCGCTGACAGGGTCGCGCTCGGCCTTGCCCGTCTTCGCGTACAGATCAACGGCCGCATCCAGCACGCCCTTGGGGTTCTCCGCCTTGATCCGCACCAGCCGCACCTCGCGGTCGGCGTCGGTCGCGACGTCCAAGCCGGTCACCAACTGCACGAACGCGTCCACGTCCGCCGCGGGCCCAGTCACCACCAGACCTGCACCGTTTCCAAACGGCGCAAACTTCACGAGCTGCAGCTGTCGTGGCGTCAACAGGCGAGGCAGCACCGACTCGATCGCCTGCGGCGTCGTGTGCTTCAGGCTGATCGTCTTCGCCCGGCGCTCCACGCCCGCTTGTTGCTGTCCTTCCCTGATCGCCCCGGGATCGACCTGCGACAGCAGCGAAACGGCCTGTGCGAGCAGCACCGAGTCGCCCACAAGCGTCACCTTCGAGGCGTCGGGCATCGGGATGATGGTTGGCCTGCGCTTCGCGTCCACGCTCGCGAACAGGTTCGTGAGCTGCTTCTCGGCCTCTTCAGTAGAGATCGCGGCGAGGGTGATCGTCAGCATCTGCGATTCGCCGCCAACCCCGCCCTCGGGCACGTCCAGCAGACCGATGAGCTCCCGGCACGTCGTGATCCGTGCCGCGGAACCGACCGCGATGATGGAGTTGGTGCGGGGATCGGGCTGCAGGTTCAGCCCCGCGACGGAGACATCCTGCGTGGTCGTCTTGCGACCGTCTTTATCGATGAACGTCGTCACCGTGCGTTCGCCGATCAGGCCCTTGAGCGCGATGTGAACGGTCTCGCAGTTGGCGTGCTTGAGCGTGAAGATCTCGAACTTGGAATCGACCGGGCGCACGGCGTCGATCGCGCCGATGATCTCACGGATGCGCTGAATCTGGGCGGCGGTCTCGACCACCACGATCATGTTCTGCGCCTGAACCGGGACCACGCCGCCGTACGGGCCGACGAGCGTTTTGATCTGCTCCGCGACAAGATCTGCGCGGGCGTTGTCGAGCGGGATGTTCACCGTCACGATCTGGTCGGGCGTGAGGTCGCGCACGCCCTCGGGCGAGGAAACCGGCAGCGGCTTCTTCATCGCGTCCTGGAGGGTCGCGAGGTACAGGTACTGGTCCTGCTTGCGCAGGTGCACGCCGAACCGCTGCAGGTTCAGGTTCAGGATGCTCAGTGCGTCTTTGAAATTGTGCCCCGACGCGCTGATGAACGTGATCGTCCCCTGCGGCGACGGCGCTTCGAAGATGATCGGCACGCCGCTCTCGCGCGCGAAGATGTCCAACACGCGATCGATCGGCGTGTCCTTGAAGTTGAACGTGATCGGCTGGTCCGTGGGCTGCGCGGCCGCCGGGGGCGCGGCCTGCGGCTCCGGCTGTGCGGCCGCGACCGGCTGCGACGCTGGGGCTGGTGCGGCTTCAGGGGCAGGCGCGGGCGCCACCGGGGGTGCGGCCTCCGGCGTAACCGGTGCGGGCGACGGTTCGCTCGTTGCTGGCGCAGGGGCCTGGGTCGGCTGTTCCTGGGCAAAGATGGACACCGGCATCCCGGCGGATGACGCCAGAGTCGCGGCCACCAACAGCGTCTTGGTTCGTCGCATGTGAACCTCCCTGTCGCAAACACTCAAACACAACCGATTGTCGGCCCGCCCCAACAAACCACGACCGGCGGGGTGCGACCAATACGTCAGTCTACCTCATCCGATGGGCCGACGCGAGGCAAGGGTTTCCCCGTTGCTCAGCTCGAACCGCTGCCCACCGATCTCGAACACCGCCCGCTCTCCGCTCCCACCGATCAGCACCGCGTCCAGCACCCGCTCGCCCGGCCTTACCGCCAGCGACTCGCCGCTCTTGCGGTTCACCATCACAACCGACAGCCCCGAGCGTCCCGACATCACCCCGCTCAACGCCCAATCTTCATACGGAGGAAACACAACCGGGGGCGCGGGAACTGCCGGATCGACCGGTGCCGCGGCTTCTGCTATGGGTTTGTCCGGGGGCTGCGCCCGTCGGAAGACGTTGCGGGCCGCCATCGCCGCGGCGTACTGGGCCCCGTCTTCCCCAACCTGCGCGACCACCGGGTCGGGTAGATCCTTCGGCACCCATTGCGGCATGAACAGACTCGCAACATCGAGCCGCAGCTCGAATCGCTCGCGTTCCTTCCCCAGCGGCCGAACGGCGAAGGAGTCCACCCGGTGCAGCCAGGGCTGCGCCTGGATCACCGCGATGCAGCGTGAAACTTGCTCCAGCGTCCCCACGCCCTTCACCGAGGCCCGCAGCGCGATGAAGTCAGGGTCAGCATTCAACAGCTTTTTCACCGTCGGCGGCACACCCTTGGAGCGCGTCAGGGGGTTCTCTTCCTCCCGAGGCTGGAACGTGTCGATCACGATCCCTTGCATCCCCTCCTGCTCCATCACCCGGTTCAGCCCCGTGCGCAGCCGATGCTCGACGACGTCCAACTGATCGCCCAACGTCGAAGCGGCCACCGCGCGGATCTTCGCTTCAGCCTCCTTGCGCCGGTCGATGATCCCCTGCAAACGATCGATCGACGCACCGATGCCCTCGATCTCGCCCTGAATCTCGTCGCGAGGCACCGAGTACACCGTGCGGTACGTCATCGTGAGCGCGAGCAGGCCCGCCGCGGCACCGCCCCCAATCAGCCATTGCTTCCGGGAGATCTTCACTTCGCATCTCCCTTCTTGGGCTTCGGCGCGGGCTTGTCACCCTCGGGCTTCGGATCCGCGGGTTTGGGCGGTTCGTACTTGGGCGCGAGCTTGTTCGACGAAAGATCGAGGGCGAATCGCTCGGGCATGTCGGGGCCGGAACTGACGACGTCGTAGATGCCGCGCTCGAGGAGCGTCTCCCGGTAGCTGCCGACGCCGTCTCCGCCCCGCTGAGTGCCGGCGAGTTTGAGCGAGATCACGTTGGCAGGAACCCATTCGCCGGATGGGAACGACGCGCCCTTCTTCGGCACGAACGACACATCGGAGCGCAGACTTCCGGTGAAGTCGTCCAGCACGCAGCGTCCCGCGGGGAGCGCGGCCTCCGCAAAGTGCCGCAGCCAGTCCGGGCGAGATTCCTTCCACATCGCGAGATGCGTGGCGCGGGCTTCCATCGCGAGTGCCTCGTCGGCCTTCTTTCGCAACGACGCCTCGGCCGACTGCAGATCTGCGCGTTTGCTCTCGAGGTCCCGCAGCGTGCGCTTCGCGGTCACAAACCCGAAGCCGCCGAAGACGATCACCCCCAGAGTCGCCACGAGCGCGATCTGCCTCTGACGCAGATACCGGTCGGGAGCACGCCGCGGATTCGCAAAGTCCAGCGTCGGACGGTTGATCACCTGCTCGAGCAGCAACCCCGCGAGCGGCGCGGCGATCGCGCGTTCACCCTCTGGCATGTGATCTGGGAGCGTCACACCGGGTGGAACCGTCACGGTATCCGGAGAACACGACAAACCCGCGGCGCAGCGTTCGGCCACCCGCTTGGCGAGATCGCCTTCGCCGATGACCGCCGCGACCTCCACTTCGGCGATCGAACGGCCCGAGCGGAAGCTCATCCACGTTCGCTTGGCCTCGACGCTCAATCGCTCGGCGAAGGAGTCGATCTCATCGCGCTGCGTCGGGCGAGGCACGTCCGCCGCGCGTGCGAAGAGCATGCGGCCGTCATGAACCACCACGAACTCCGTGGAACTCGCCCCCACCGCGATCCCCAGCACCGGGCCCGCACGCCGCTGCGACAACTCCGCGAGCAGCGAGGCCGCTCCGAACGAGCGCAGCCCGATCCGGCTCAGCTTGAGACCCGCCGCGCTCACCACCTGCCGACACCACGCGACGCGCTCGGCCGGCATGGCGCCCGCGAGAACAGCGGTGGACTTCGACCCGCCGGTCAGTTCTTCGCCTACCACGGCGTAATCGATCGCCGCGCCGTCCAAACCCATCGTGAGCTGGCGCGACATCTGCAGCCGAACCATGTTGGAGAGGTCCGCTTCGGTCAACTCGGCATTCGCGGGGAGGCTCAACTGCTTGAGCACGATGTCGCCGCGAGAGATAGCGAGAACCACTTTGCCCTTGGGCAACCCGGCCCGCTCAAACTCGCTGCCGACCCACTCCCCGATCGCCTTCGGGTTGTCCGCGGGGACCGTCTCCGGGCGGAACGCGCTCAGCCAACGTCGCACCTCGACGCGCGACGAGTGCATCGTGGCCGTGATCGCCGTGAGGCGAGTGCCGTCAAGCTCAAGCACGCTGTACTCGCCCTTCGCGCCCAATTGCTACCTCCGTGGCTTGCTGGTCCAACGTCCGAGCCGCCGATCGCTCGGCGGCGCTCTCGCGGGCTCCTGCGGCGGGGCATCTTGCCCCTGCGCGTCGGCTCCCTGATCTTTCGCCGCCTCCGCGTCCCTGTCCCCCGCTTCCTCGTTCTTTTCCTTCTCCGCCCGAACCGGCCGACGCGAGGCGATCCCCGGGGGAGCCGGCTGAGTATCCACCGGCTCTGCATCCCCCGCCGTCGCGGCGACGTTCTCCTCGCCGCTCTTGAGCTCCCGCGCAGACTCCGCCTCCCGGACAATCGCCCTCGCTCGCTTCAGGTGCGTGACGTCCCTCAGGTACGCGATCCTCGCCACCGGCCCCGCCACGTCAATCACCGCCTCAAACACCACCGGCCGCGACAACCGGATCTCCTCGCCCCCGTCTTCCCCGCCCACCTCCGCCGCCTCAGCCGCCGCGATCCCGGCCTCAACGCGGACCCGGAACTGCGTGCACCGCGTCCCCAGCCAATCCACGGCAAGCAGAAACTGCTCCTTCGTGAGCACTCCCTCTTTCACCGGCCACGCCAGATCCAACTTCAGGTCCGCCGCGAGCGAATCCCGCATCTGAACGATCCGCTCGGCCGCCGGAAGATCGATCCCGGGAATCGCCGCCAACACCACCGCCGGTGCGGTCGAGAGATCCACCCGCGACAGCCGATACAGATCGTTGTTCGTGGTGAAGATGTCGAGCATCACCCCCCACTCTTCCGGGGGCACTCCCTTCTCCTGCAGCAGCGCGACGAGTTCCGAGTCCTTCTTCAGCGGGTCGCGGTTCTTGAAAATCTCCGCGGCGACCTTCGTCACATCCTCGCCGAACCGCTCCTTGAACGCGGCCTCGAGTTCCTGGGACCATTTCAGCCCGAGGTCGATCCGAGAGCGCCCGGCGTACTGCGCGTTCCCCTCGCCGATCCCAGCCTGAATATTCGGATCGAACGCGAACGTCGTAAGCATCGCCAGCAGGCCCGGGCCAGCCGCCGGTTCGCCGCCCGATCCTTCGCCGTCCACCGCCGCGCCGAACAGATCCGCTTCCGAAACCCCCGTCACACCCGCGAGTGCCTCGACACACTCGAAGCCCCCACCCCGCTTCGAGACGATCGAGCCCGCCAGTGTTTCGTTCACACCCGGGAGCTTCGCGAGCATCTCGGCGGTCGCCGCGTTCACGTCAAGTCGCCCCGCCTCCGCGATCAAGATCGGCCCCGGGAGCCCGTCCGCCCCGTCCCACCGCACCAGCCGCACGATCCCCACGCCGCCATGAACCTCGGTCCGCCACCCCTCCGACACCTCCGCCGGTGTACCCGACAGAATCGCCTCCCGCTGCGCTGCAAGCTGCGACTGAACCGCCAGAACCCCCGACCACGCCAGCGCACGCGATTGCAACGCCCCCAGCGATGCCGCGGCGAGATCCTGGTGCGCGTTCGACTGCCGCAGGATCGTCGCGCCGATGATCGACGCGAGCACGACCACGACAAGAACCCCGAGCAGCACCGTGGCGCGACGGGTCATGGCGCCACCTCCTGCTTCTCGATCTCGCCCGCGTCGTGAATCGCGATCACCGTCACACGGCTCGGCGGCGGCAGCAGTTCATCCGCGCCGTCCCGCTCCACCGGCGGCTCCGGCTTCGCTTCCCCTTCGCCATCGCTCGTCACCGGCGCGACTGGTGACGGCTCGTCCACGGCCTCGGGCTCCCCAAACCAAAGCGAGATCTCAACAGCCGACGGCACCCCGCCCGCGGCAACACTGTCGAACTGCTCGACCCACTCCGAGCCCTGGCGAAACCGAAACCGCACGAGAGAAACCCCGGTCAGAATCGGCTCGTACCCGCCTCCGTCCCGCCGAGCGAGGACGTGGCCGGCCGACTCTTCAAATCGGTACTCGCTCTGCGTCGCATCTCCGAGCGCCTCGGCACCGGTCGCGTCCAGCCGCACCGACCGCTTCGCGATCGCGATCGAACCCGAATCGCCCTTGATACCAGATGCTCCGCTGTCCGTGCGGGCGACGCATGTGGCGAGGTCATCCTCGATGCACGCGAACAGGCGCGTGGCGCCGATCTCGCGTCCCGCGTGTTTCTCGAGCCTCGCGCGATCGTCCAGCACGCTCCACATGAACGAGTACACCGCGCCCGCCAGCATCACCACGAGCAGCACCGCCACCATCATCTCGACCAGCGAAAACGCGCGACGCTTCATGTGCCACCCCCGCGTCCGCGGTTGGCGGGTCGTCGTGCTGGCTGCTTTGCTTCGTTCGCCGCGCCGCGTCGCGCCGCCTCGTTCAAGGGGTCCTCCTCCGCCTGCTCCCCGACCTGCGGCGACATCTGCACGAGCTGCGAGAGCTGGAAGGACGCGACGACGCGATCCGATCCGGGCGGATCCATCAACACCGCGCGGACCTTGACCATCGTCAACCCCTCGAACTCGGAGGGTTCCGTTTCGATCTGCAGTTCCCACGCCGATGGCGTCGCCGACTCGTCGAACGATCCGTCGCGGTCGTCGCGCCATTCCGGAACCGGCCCGTTCAACGTCTCCGGCGTCGCGATCCCCGCCTCGATCTGCGAGATCGCGCCCCGAGCAAGATCCGCGGCACGCTCGATCCGGGCGGTTCGCTCCGCCGCGTTCAGCGATTGCACCACGACCGAGTAGATCGTCGTCGCGGCGGCGACGAAGATCGCGACAGCGATCATGCACTCGAGGAGAATCGAGCCCGGGCGAATCTTCACACGCCCTCCCCCGCGTCTTTGGGTGTTTCCGGCGGAGTCGATGGACGGGGCTCGTCAGCGGTCGCCTCGTCCTCATCCGCTGCGATGTCCTGATCTTCAGGTCGCAGCAGCGGCCCGACCGTTAGTCGCCCGGACCACGACGACACCGTGACCTCACCCATTCGATCCGGCGGTGCATGCAACTCGATCCGCCCGGTGCTGCGGACCGTGCCATCGGGGAGAATGTTCCAGAGCACATCGTCCGTCGCGGCAGGCGGCTTCATGTCCGTCGGAGCAGGGGCCTCGTCCTCTTCCGTCGCGAGCAGCAGTCGGAAAGACCCCTCGAAGACCATCAGCGGCCGCCGGATCTCCTCGGCCCCGGATTCCTCTTCCGCCTCTGTGTTCGCCCACGAGGCCAGGAGCACCGTGGGGCCGTCGGCCGATCGAACAACACGGACCGAAACAACGTCCCCGCGCTCGAGCGCAAGGGCGCGCGCGGAATCCAGCGAGGCCTGGATGCTGGAGATCACCGCGCCATCAACAAGTTTGGGCGACCAGTTCGTAAGGCTCGGGAGCGCGAGGCCAGCGAGTACGACAAAGATCGACAGCGCGACAAGCACCTCGATCAGCGAAAACGCCCTGCCGATGCGCAGCGAACAACCCACCGGACCGCGACACGGGGTGCGTGTGGTCCAGCGGGTTCGCACGGCTCTCAGCCGCCCTTCGTCGAGCCGCCACCTGAAGTGCCGGAGTCGGTCGCACCGCCCGTGCCCGAGTTGGCATCATCCATGCCTTCCCAGGAGGTGATGTCGTCCTCGGTCCCTTCAACCCGATCCGGGCCATAGGACCACAGGTCGTAGGTGGTTTCGTCGCCGTGCTCCGATGCGGCGCGGTAGCCCCACTCGTTGCCCCAGCTGTCCTTGGGCATCGGCTTCTCGAGGAGCTTCTCCCAGTTCTTCACCGCGTCCTCGTCGGTCATGGCTTCCTTGTTCCACAGAACCTGGATGCCCTCATCGTCCGACGGGTACCGGCTGTGCACAAGCTTGAACTGCTTCAGGGCCTTCTGGATCTCCTGCAGCTGGATCTTGCCCAGCCGCGCGTCCGCCTTTTCCTTCGCGCCCATGACGTTGTACGCCACGAGACCGCCGATCGCGAGAACGATCAGAATCACGATCATCACTTCAATCAGCGAAAAGCCCCGGCGGACATTCGCCAGCACACGGTTCCGGTTCTGCATACGACTTCCTTTCCCGATCAAAGACCGATCCGCGACCACTGGGGGTCGCAGCTGCATCATACACGCTCTGACGCACGAGCCCACCCGCCGGTTCCCCCGGACGTATTCTTCACAGAAAACCCCGGTGGCTCACCCGATGTTCGAGGACGCCTGCACCAGCGGGAGGATCAGGGCCATCGCCACCGTCAGCACCACCCCGCCGATCACCACCAGGACCAGCGGCTCGATCAGCTTGGTCGCGATCTGCAGACCACGGCTCAGCCGCCCCTCGATCGTGGTCGCGACCTTGAGCAGCACCTCGTCCAGGTTGTTCGCCGCCTCGCCCATCCGGATCATCTCGATCACGTCGTCCTCGAACAGCTTGCTTTCTTCCAGCGGAACCGCAAGGTGCTGCCCCGCCTTCACCGCGTCCGCCGCCGCCGCGATCGCCCGCGACATCACCACGTTCCCGGTGCCGTCCTTGGCGATGTGCAGCGCGGCAAGCATCGGAACCCCGTTGTCCAGCATCGTCCCGAGCAACTGGCAGAACCGGCTCGTCGCGTGCGTCTTCACGAGCTTGCCGATGATCGGCGCGTTGAGCTTCGCGTCCTCGAGGGCCGCTCGAAACCTCGGCGTCCTCGCCGCGACGAACACCCCGGCCACCACGAGCCCCAGGCCCGTCGCGGTGAACAAACCGTACTTCGTCAAGGCGTCGCTCATGCCGAACACAACCTTGGTGACCATCGGCAGCTCGCCGCCCATGCTCGACAGTGTCTCGCGGAACTTGGGGACGAAGAACCCAAAGATCACCCCCGCGATCACCGTCCCCATCGCGCCCAGAATCGCCGGGTAGACAAGGCTCCCGATGACCTGCGCCCGCAGCTCCGCCTGCGCGAGCGTCATCGCTCCGAGTCTCGAAAACACCTTCTCGAGGAACCCGCCCTTCTCACCGGCCCGCACCATCGCCACGTGAACCGATGGAAACGCCCCGGGACGCTCGGACATCGCCGTCGCGAGCTCGACGCCCTTCTCCACCTGCTCCGCGAGTTCGCGGAACACCTGCGCGAGACGGGGCTTGGCCTTCCTCGCCCCCAGGAGCTTCAGCCCTCGCAAGAGCGGCACCCCCGCGTGCAGCAGATCCGCCAACTGGCCGTAGCTCTCCGCCAACGCCCGAACCGAGATCCCACCCCCCGCCGGCCGGCCATCACCCCGGGCCTCGATCGCCACCGGAGTCAGTTGGCGAGACTCCAGCTCCGCGATGACCGCCTGCTCGCTCGGCGCGGCCAGCACCCCGCGAACCTTCTGGCCCGCAGTGCTGAGTGCCGTGTACTCGTAGTGCGCCACAAATACACGATATCACGCCCGGCCGGGCGAGGCGCACCCCCTCCCCGCGCGGTACGCTGGGCCACCATGAACGCCAGCCGATCCATCGCCGGACTCCTCGCATCCCTCGCTGTCGCCGCATCGGCCGCGGCACAGCCCGACAACCGCCCACTGCCGCACGGGGCCCTGCCCACACCCGCTCAGGTCGCTTGGCACCGCCTGGAGTTCTACGGGTTCATCCACTTCGGGGTGAACACGTTCACCGACCGCGAGTGGGGTATGGGCGACGAGGACCCCGCGATCCTCGCCCCGACCGCGCTCGATTGCCGCCAGTGGGCCAAGGTCGCCAAGTCCGCCGGCATGAAGGGCCTGATCCTGACCGCCAAGCACCACGACGGTCTCTGCCTCTGGCCGACGAAGACCACCGACCACAACATCACCAAGACCAAGATCGCGGACGGGAAGGGCGACCTCGTCGGAATGCTCGCCCAAGCCTGCCGCGACGAGGGGCTGAAGTTCGGCGTGTACCTCTCCCCGTGGGATCGGAACAACGCGAACTACGGGAAGCCGGAGTACGTCACGACGTACCGCGCACAGCTCGAGGAACTCCTTACCGGCTACGGTCCGCTCTTCGAGGTCTGGCACGACGGGGCCAACGGCGGCGACGGCTACTACGGCGGAGCGAGGGAGAATCGCACGATCGACAAGCTCAGCTACTACGGCTGGCCCGAAACCTGGGCCCTGATCGCCAAGCTCCAACCAAACGCGGTGGTGTTCAGCGACGCCGGCCCCGGCTGCCGTTGGGCGGGCAACGAGCGGGGCGTCACGTCGGAGACGAGCTGGCAGACCATTGACAACGGCAACCGCGCGCCCGGGCTCTCCTATAACGACCTCGATGTTGGCAAGGAAGGCGGTACCCACTGGGTTGGCGTCGAAGCCGACGTCTCCATCCGACCCGGCTGGTTCTACCACGAATCCGAGGACTCGAAGGTCAAGAGCGCATGGCAGCTCTTCGACATCTGGCTCCAATCCGTCGGCCGCGGAAGCAACCTTATCCTGAACATCCCGCCCGATCGTCGCGGCCTCATCCACGAGATCGACGCGTCCAACCTCGCACAACTCGGGTCGCTCCTCAGCGATACGTTCGCGACCAACCTGGCCGCGAAGTGCACCCTGACCACATCCTCGGACCGCGACAATCCCGAATACTCCCCCTTGAAACTCATCGATGGCAACCCCGATACCGCGTGGGCCGCGGCAGAAGGCGAAGCCAAGTCGTACATCACCTTGATGCTCAGGGAACCGCGCGAGATCGACATCATCCGCATCGAGGAGATGATCTCGCTCGGGCAGCGGGTGAAGTCATTCGCGGTCTCCGCGATGATTGACGGGAGTTGGCAGCAGGTTGCCTCTGCCACAACGATCGGTCCCCGCCGCGTGCTGAAGCTTGCCGCCCCGGTCACCACCAAGATGGTCCGAATCGAGCTTAACGAGTCGCTCGCACCGCCCGTGATCTCGGAAGTTGGTCTGTACAAGCTCGCACCGCTCAAGGAGTGACCCATGCGGATCCTGCTCGGCATCGGCTTGATGGTAATCGGAGGATCGGTGATGCTCTACGGGGGCGGCATGGCCGTACGTGAGCTCGTCGGCATGTACGGTGCCGCGCTCAACACTCCGATGGAGGACCCCAAGGGCGGCGAGCAGGCGGTCTCCGATCGGATGTTGACCAACGTGAAGATCGGGGCGGTTGGCGCGCTCCCATTCGTCGTCGGCGTCGCGATCTTCAAGGGCGGACTTGTCCGGCGGGCGCTCCGATCTCGGCGGGTGTGAACCCGAGGATCAGCAGGTTCCGCTGGTTCGCCTTGAACGCGAAGTCGAAGAGGTCGCCCAAGACCGGGATCTCGCCCACGAGGAAGTCGACGCCGACGTTGAGCAGCATCGACCGGATCTGGCGCTTCGACGCGCCGAGTTTCCTGGCCTGGTGGACGATGTAGAGCGAGACGAGGGTGGTCAGGACATCGCCGATGCCGGGGACAAGACCAAGGAGCGGGTCCAGCCCGATCCGAACCCCGGTGCCCGGGATTTCGAACTCGCTGTCCATGAGTCGCGCCAACATCACCAGCTTGGCGGCGCGGGGATCCCCCGAGAGGTCCGGTTCGGGCTCACCGCCCCGGACCTTGACGTTCTCGCGTTCCATCGACGCCCCCTTCCCTCGCTTACGGCGTGGGCGTGCCGAGTGCGCG
>JBIKMF010000018.1:0-21635 GCA_044359425.1 Phycisphaerales bacterium | reverse complement strand
ACCTGTCGATCGTGACGGCTCCGAAGGCGGGGCAGGCGACGGCGCCCGCGGCGTTGACGCTGATCCGGCACTCGGCGGCGCACGTGATGGCGGAGGCGATCCAGGACGTGATCGGCAAGGACGTGCAGCTCGCGTACGGCCCGCCCACGGAGACTGGGTTCTTCTACGACATGTACATCCCGGAGGGGAAGAAGCTGTCGAGCGATCACTTTGATGCCATCAACAAGCGGATGGCGGAGATCGTGAAGGAGGATCGCAAGTTCACGCGGTACGAGGTGGCCTGCGAGGAGGGGCTTGCGAAGCTGACGGGCGAAGGGAACAAGTACAAGGTCGACAACGCGGAGCGCGCGCTCGGGCGTGCGTCGTCGGTGTATCACGGCCCGAAGGTTGCGGCGCACGATGCGTCGAAGCCAGCGTCGGCTGCGCCGTTGTCGTTTTACGCGACGGGCGAGCCTGGGAAGAACTGGGAGGATCTCTGCCGCGGGCCGCACGTGCCGAGCACGGGGCGGATCGGCGCGGCGTGCGTGATGAGTCTGGCGTCGGCGTACTGGCACGGGGACGAGAACAGCGATCGGCTGATCCGCGTGTACGGGACGGCGTTCTCGAGCCAGGCGGAGCTGGACGAGTTCCTGAAGCAGAAGGAAGAGGCGGCGAAGCGTGACCACCGCGTGATCGGCAAGGCGCTGCGTCTGTTCCACATCGACGAGACGGTGGGGCAGGGGCTGATCCTGTGGACGCCCAACGGCGCGATCGTGCGGAAGGAGTTGCAGAACTTCATCGGCGAGGAGCTGCGGAAGCAGGGGTACACGGAGGTGTTTACGCCGCACATCGGCGGGCTTGATCTGTACAAGACGAGCGGGCACTTCCCGTACTACAAGGACTCGCAGTTTGCGCCGATCATCGAGCGTGAGGCGCTCGAGGAGCTGAGCAAGAGCGGGTGTTCGTGTGCGGAGATGACCAACCGCATCGAGGGCGTGAGCGCGAGGTTGGCGGCGGGGATCAACGAGCGGACGCAGAAGGAGACCATCACGAAGGACCGGGTGATGGCGGACGAGAAGCTGATTCCGGGCTTCATGCTGAAGCCGATGAACTGCCCGCACCACGCGAAGATCTTCGGGAGTGCGCCGCACTCGTACCGGGACATGCCGGTGCGGCTTGCGGAGTTCGGCACGGTGTACCGCTGGGAGCAGTCGGGCGAGTTGAACGGGATGACGCGCGTTCGCGGGTTCACGCAGGACGATGCGCACCTGTTCTGCACCGAGGATCAGGTTGCCGACGAGGTGCAGGGGTGTTTGAGCCTGGTGAAGGTGATCTTCAAGGTGCTCGGGATGAAGGACTACCGCGTGCGGGTGGGCCTGCGTGCGGCGGACAGCGCGAAGTACACCGGCACGAAGGAGAGCTGGGACAAGGCGGAGGCGGCGTGCATCGCGGCGGCGGAATCCCTGGGCGTTTCGTTCAGCAAGGAGCCGGGCGAGGCCGCGTTCTACGGGCCGAAGATCGACTTCGTGGTGAAGGACGTGATCGGGCGTGAATGGCAGCTCGGCACGGTGCAGATCGATTACAACATGGCGGTGCGGTTTGACCTGTCGTACATCGGGCCGGACAACAAGCAGCACCGGCCGGTGGTGATCCATCGTGCGCCGTTCGGGAGCATGGAGCGGTTCTGCGGCGTGCTGATCGAGCACTTCGCGGGGGCGTTCCCGACGTGGCTGTGCCCGGAGCAGGTGCGGGTGCTGCCCATCAGCGACAAGAGCGCGGAGTACGGGCGCAAGGTTCTCGGTGCGCTCAAGGCCGCGGGCGTTCGCGCGACGCTGGACGACAGCAACGAGCGGATCCAGGCGAAGGTGAAGGTCGCGGCGGACGAGAAGGTCGCGTACATGCTGATCGTGGGCCCGCGCGACGCCGAGAGCAACGCGGTGAGCGTGCGTGCACGCGGGATCGAGAAGGACCTGGGCGCGATGCCGCTGGAGGCGTTCGTCGCGGGGATCAAGACGGAGATCGCGGAGCGGCGAGCGGAGCTGGGCGTGAAGCCGTGAGGTGAGTCGCCGAAGTGTGATGAAATGAAAAGGGGCGAACCGTGTGGTTCGCCCCTTTGCGTTGGTCCGTGAGGTGGAGGCAGGATCAGTACGCGAGGCACTGCTTGACGGCTTCCGCGATGCGCTTGGCATCGGGGAGGTAGTCGAGTTCGAGCTTGTAGTAGGGCATGATGGTGTCGAAGCCGGCGACGCGCTGCACGGGGGCCTTGAGGTACAGGAAGCAGTTTTCCTGGATGCGGGCGGTGAGCTCGGCGCCGAGACCGACGGTCTTGGGGGCTTCGTGGGCGATCACGCAGCGGCCGGTCTTCTGGACCGACTGGATGATGGTGTCGGTGTCGATCGGGGAGATGGTGCGGAGGTCGATGAGTTCGACGCTGACGTCCTCGGGGAGGTTGTCGAGGACTTCGAGGCACTGGTAGACGGTTGCGCCCCAAGAGATCAGGGTGAGATGCTCGCCCTCGGTGACGACCTTGGCCTTGCCGATGGGCAGGGTGTAGCGGTCTTCGGAGATCCACTCACGGGTGGGGAGGCGGTAGACGCGCTTGGGCTCGAAGAAGAGGACGGGGTCCGGGTCGTCGAGTGCCGCGGCGAGGAGGCCTTTGGCGTCTGAGGGGGTGGAGGGCATGACGATCTTGAGGCCGGGCTGGTGGGCGTAGATGGCCTCAGGGGAGTCGGAGTGGAGTTCGGGGGCGTGGATGCCGCCGCCGACGGGGACGCGGACGACGAGGGGGATGGTGATGGCACCGCGGGAGCGGGTGCGGTAGCGAGCGGCGTGGTTCACGAGCTGGTCGTAGGCGGGGCCCATGAATCCTTCGAACTGGATCTCGGGGATGGGTCGCATGCCGCCCATGGCGAGGCCGATGGCGGCGCCCATGATGCCGGATTCGGAGAGCGGGGTATCGAAGATACGGTTGGCGCCGAAGCGTGCCTGGAGGCCGTCGGTGGCGCGGAAGACACCGCCGTTGATGCCGACGTCTTCGCCGAGGCATACGACGCGGCTGTCGCGTTCGATTTCCTGGGCGAGGGAGAGGGTGATGCTCTCGACGAGGTTGCACTCGACGAGGTTCTGGCCGGTGGTCTCATCGACGCGGCGGCGGAGCTTGGGGTTGAACGGGGCCTTCTCGGCGGTGGTGCTCATGGTGTTCTCGGCGTTAGGCATTGGGCATTAGGCACTCGTCGCGCAGTTCTGAACGTGCTGCTTTGAGCTTTACGAAGACAGTCCGACTTGCTCGGGGTGCTGGCCGAGGCTGTGGGTCTGCATGGTTCGACGCTGGACCTCGAGCTCGGGGGGGATGGTGGCGTAGGTGTAGTCGAAGATGTCGGTCTTCGCGGGCTTGGCGATCGTTTCGGCGGTCTTGACGACTTCCGCGGCATTGAGGCGGGACGCTTCGTCGAGGGCGGCCTGCTTGGTGTCGTCCCAAATGCCCTTGGTGGTGAGGTACTTGCGGAGGCGGATCACGGGGTCCTTGGTGGCCCAGGCGTCGACTTCCTTCTGGTCGCGGTAGCGGCGAGCGTCGTCGGCGGTGGTGTGGTCGGCGAGGCGGTAGGTGACGGCCTCGATGAAGGAGGGGCCGCCGCCGGCGCGGGCCCGCTCGATGGCCTCATGGCTGGCCTTGTAGACGGCGAGGAGGTCGTTGCCGTCGATCTGGATGGTGGGCATGCCGTAGGCGATGGCCCGCTGGGCGACGGTTTCGCACGCCATCTGGTTTTCGCGGGGCGTGGAGATGGCCCACTGGTTGTTCTGGCAGAAGAAGACGGTGGGGGTCTGGAAGACGCTCGCGAAGTTCATGGCTTCGTGGAAGTCGCCTTCGGAGGTTGCGCCGTCGCCGAAGTACGTGATCGTGACGCGCTTTTCCTGCTTGAGCTTGAAGGCCCAGGCGATGCCGGTGGCGTGGAGCATCTGGGTGCCGATGGGCACGCAGAGGGGGGTCATGCAGACGCCTTCGGGGATCTGGTTGCCGCGCTCGTCGCCCATCCAGTGGAGGAGGATGTAGTGCATGGGGAGGCCGTGCATCCAGAGGGCGGCGTTTTCGCGATAGCAGGGGACGAGGAAGTCGACCCCGCGTTTGGCGGCGTAGCCGGAGCCGATGGCGGCGGCTTCCTGGCCCTTGTTCTGGGGGTAGGTGCCCATGCGGCCGGAGCGCTGGAGCTTGAAGGCGATCTCGTCGAGAGCGCGGCACTTGCACATGAACTGGTAGAGCTCGAGGATCTCTTCGTCGGCGAGGAGGGGGCGGCCGTCGGCGGTGCGCGCGAGGCGCTCGTCGACACGACCTTCCTCGTCCATGATCTGGAGGTGCTCGATCTGGGCGGTGTACGCGATCTTGAGGGGCATTCGGCGGTCTCCGAGAATCGTCAAGGTGGCCCGTCGAGGGGCTGAAGAGCAAGCGTAGCCGACCCGGGCGGGGCGGCCCATAACCGGGCGGACGAAGAGCATGCGGGTGTGCCAGTCCCCCCAAACCCCACCGACCCGGGATTGAGGGGGTGGGAGAGGGTGAGGGGGGTGAACCGGAGGGGGGTGGCGGGCCGACATGCAGGGGGGCGGTGCGTCTGCGCACCGCGTTCGTGGTATTCGGACCTGCGAGTGTGGAGCTCGTCGTGATGAGGCGGATTGTCCTGGGGGCTGTGCTGGTTCTGGCGGTGGCTGCCGCCGCGCCTGCGCAGATTGCCCCGGACCCGACGTCCGACAACGCGGCGGCGCGGTACGTGCACTGGGGTCGGCGGATCCCGGCGGACGTGGTGGCGAGGCTGAATCAGATTGACGTTGCCGTGCCCAAGTTCCGCGCGGTGAAGGTGGGGAACAAGCCGGTGGCGACGCCGGCGGAGATCCGGGCGGCCCTGGAGAAGTCGCAGACGCTGGTGGCGGCGTTTGTGGAAGCGGGGGCGCTGAAGCGGTGCAGCTTTGACTTCAAGTCGAACACGATCGGACCGGAATCGAAGCCGGCGGTGGAGATCGGTAATCAGTTGGCGGCCGCGGGCAAACTGCTGTACGCCGACGCGTGCCGGGCGTGGCAGGACGACGACATGCAGGGCGCGGCGGACCGGGTCGCGGCCTTGATCGGGATGTCGCGGCACATGATGCATGGGACGGCGAATGACTCGGTGTCGGTCGTGCACGGCGCGGCGATGCTGGAGTTGGCGCTGCGTGCGGTGGAGGAGTTCGAGAAGTCGGGCAAGCCGTTCGAGGGCCCCACGCGGGCGCAGATCGTGCACATGCTGTCGCTCTTTCCCGCTGAGGATGCGTTTGGGTACCGCGCCGCGTGGCGGGCGGCGTGGCGCGAGAGCGCGGCGAGGCTGAAGCGGCAGATCGATGCGGACGAGATCGACAAGGCGGTGGTCGCGGCGGTGTGGGACGTGCGGGCGAGGTCGATCAAGACCGAGCAGCGGCTGGGGCTTCAGCGCACGAAGTCGCGGGTGGCGATGAACCCGCCGGAGTTTGAGGCGGACTTCTATATGCGGGGGTATCGCCTGGGGGTGGACACGGCCTTTGACATCGAGGCGATGTGGAGCGACGACGGGCTGCACCTGGAGCTGGAGAACCTGCTGATCCGGGTGAACGAGGAGCCGACGGGGATGGCGGTGGGGGTGGTCGGGCTGTTCTACGACGCTTACGACCGGAACCTGAAGCTGTCGAAGCGGTTGAGGGACCTGCGCTCGAAGGGTGAATGACCCGTTTGAGGCAGCGCGAAGTCTCCCGGGCGCGGGAGCCGAGTTCCCACGACTGGGAAGCGAAACGATGAAAGCGTTTGCGGCTGGGGCGCTGAGGGCGTTCTCGGTCTGGTGTGGCGTTTGCAGCATGACTGGAGGGGGCCTTCAGAGAAGGGAAGGTCATGTTCCAGGTGCGCATTCATGGGCGTGGCGGGCAGGGCGTGGTGACGGCGGCGGAGATGCTGTCGGTTGCCGGGTTCGTGGAGGGGTGCTGGGCCCAGGCGATCCCGAGCTTTGGATCGGAGCGGATGGGGGCGCCGGTGGTGGCGTTCTGCCGGCTGAACGAGACGGAGATCAGGTCGCGCGAACCGATTGCGAATCCTGATGCGGTGGTGATCCAGGATCCGACGCTGCTGCACCAGGTGCGGGTCTTCGACGGCTTGTCGGCGCAGGGGTACGTGGTGATCAACACGACCCGGAGCCTCGCGGAGCTGGGGATCGGTGAGTTTCTGGCGAAGCTACCACCGGGGCATGCGGTGACGGTGCCGGCGACGGAGCTCGCGTTGCGGCACATCGGAAGGCCGGTGCCGAACGTTGCGCTGCTGGCGGCGCTGCTCGCGGAATCGAAGATCCTTCGGCTGGAGTCGCTGGAAGCGGCTGTGAAGCAGAAGTTCAAGGGGCAGGTGGCGGAGCACAACATCGCCGCGGCGCGCGAGGCGTTTGCGCTTTGCGCGCGCGGCGTTCAGGAAGGAGCGGCGGCGCGATGCTGAAGCAATGCGAGGGATCTCAAGCTGTTGCGGAGGCGATCGGGCTGTGCCGGCCGGAGGTGATCTGTGCATACCCGATCACGCCGCAGACGCACATCGTGGAGACGCTGGGGGCGATGGTGAAGAGCGGTGTGGTGAAGAAGTGCGAGTACATCAACGTCGAGAGCGAGTTCGCGGCGATGTCGGTGGCGATCGGAGCGTCCGCGGCGGGGGCGAGGGCGTATACGGCGACGGCGAGCCAGGGAATTCTGTACATGGCGGAGGCGGTGTACAACGCGTCCGGGCTGGGGCTGCCGATCGTGATGACGGTGGGGAATCGGTCGATCGGTGCGCCGATCAACATCTGGAACGACCACACGGACAGCATGGCGCTGCGGGACGCGGGGTGGATCCAGCTCTTTGCCGAGGACAACCAGGAGGCGGTGGACCTGCACATCCAGGCCTTCAAGTTGGCGGAGGCATTGTCGATGCCGGTGATGGTGTGCATGGACGGGTTCATCCTGACGCACGCGTACGAGCGGGTGGATGTGCCGACTCAGGCGGAGGTGGACGCGTTTTTGCCACCGTTCGAGCCCCGGCAGGTCGTGGACCCGGATGAGCCCGTGACGATCGGGGCGATGGTGGGACCCGAGGCCTTCATGGAGGTGCGGTATCTGGCGCACGCGAAGCAGATGCAGGCGCTCGAGATGATCCCGGAGCTTGCGCGGGAGTTTCGCGCGGCGTTCGGACGCGACTCGGGTGGGTTGCTGCGCACGTACCGGGCGGAAGATGCGGAGACGATTGTCTGCGCGTTGGGCTCGGTGAACGGGACGATCAAGGACGTCGTCGACGAGATGCGGGCCGAGGGCGTCAAGATCGGGGCGGTGAGCCTGTGCTCGTTCAGGCCGTTCCCCAGCGCGGCCCTGGGCGCGGCGATCGGGCACGCGTCTCGCGTGATCACCATCGAGAAGAGCCTGTCGGTCGGGATCGGGGGGAACGTCTCGCACAACCTGCGGATGGCGTTGCCCCGGCGCGAGACTTCGGTGTTCACCGTGATCGCGGGGCTTGGTGGGAGGCCCATCACACGGGCGAGCCTGAAGAAGACGTTCGCCGCGGCGATTGAGGGCAGGTTGGACTCGTTGACGTTCCTCGATCTCAACCGCGAGGTCGTGGATCGCCAGCTCGAGCGTGAGCGGGTGACCCGTCGGACGGGACCTGCCGCGGAAGCCATGCTGAAGGATGTCCGCGCGACGGCGCTCGCGCACTGAGGAGCACCCATGAACGGTCCACAGAGAGTGAAGTTCTACCAGACCGGGACGTTCACGGTCGGCAACCGGCTGCTGGATGTGGCGGTGCGGAGCGTGCAATCGGACGTGCAGCGGAACAACTCGCTGACCTCGGGGCACCGTGCGTGCCAGGGGTGCGGGGAGGCGCTGGGCGCGCGGTATGCGTTGGATGCCGCGATGCGGGCGGTGAAGGGGCGGCTGGTCGTGGCGAACGCGACGGGCTGTCTGGAGGTGTTCTCGACACCGTATCCGGAGTCGTCGTGGCGTGTCGCGTGGCTGCACTCGTTGTTTGCGAATGCGGCGGCGGTGGGGACTGGGATCGCGGCGGCGATGAAGGTCAAGGGTCGGAGCGACGTGCGGGTCATTGCGCAGGGCGGCGACGGTGGGACGGTGGATATCGGGTTCGCGTGCCTGAGCGGGATGTTCGAGCGCAACGACGACGTGTTGTACATCTGCTACGACAACGAGGCGTACATGAACACAGGCGTGCAGCGGTCGTCGGCGACACCGGCGGCGGCACGAACGGCGACGACTCCGGCGGTGGGGGAGGAGCCGGGCAACGTGTTCGGGCAGGGGAAGAATGTGCCCCTGATCGCGATGGCGCACGGGATTCCGTACGTCGCGACGGCGTCGGTGGCGGATCTGCGAGACCTTGAGTACAAGGTGGAGCGGGCGATGTCGATCCACGGGGCGAGGTACCTGCACGTGCACGTGCCGTGCCCGCTGGGGTGGGGGTGCGACACGGGGGACACGATCAAAGTGGCGAGGCTTGCGGTGGAGTGCGGCTTGTTCCCGCTCTTCGAGGCGGTGGACGGCGAGGTGACGGGGCGGCGGCCGATCCGGCGGCGCGTGCCGGTGGATGAGTATCTTCGGCTGCAGGGGCGGTTCGCGCACCTGTTCAAGGACGAGCGTGGTCGCGAGCGGTTGGCGCAGATTCAGGCGATCGCGGACCGGAACATCAAGCGATTCGGGCTGGTGGGGGAAGGAGTGGCGGTGTGAACAAGCCCTTTGCGATCACGCTGGACGTTGGTTCGAGCCTCGCGAACAAGACGGGATCCTGGCGGACGGAGCGTCCGGTGTATGTGGATCGCTTGCCGCCGTGCAACAACGCTTGTCCCGCTGGGGAGAACATCCAGCGGTGGCTGTACCTCGCGGAAGAGGGAAACTACGAGGGCGCGTGGCGGGAGATCATGAAGAACAACCCGCTCCCGGGCGTGATGGGGCGTGCGTGCTACCACCCCTGCGAGGGGTGCTGCAATCGTGCGCACGTCGACAGCGCGGTCGGCATCCACGCGGTCGAGCGGTTCCTCGGCGATCTTGCGATCAAGAGCGGATGGAAGGTGCCGGTGGAAGCTGCGCCGAGCGGTAAACGGGTGCTTGTTGTCGGCGCGGGGCCATCGGGGTTGAGCTGCGCGTACCACTTGGCGAGGATGGGGCACTCGGTCACGATCGATGAGGCGGGACCGATGGCGGGCGGAATGATGCGGTTCGGGATTCCGAAGTATCGGCTGCCCCGCGAGGTGCTTGACGCGGAGGTGAAGCGGATCGCGGAGATGGGCGTGGAGATCAGGCTCAACCGGAAGGTGAGTGACCTGCGCGCCGAGATGAGCGACGGGAAGTTCGACGCGGCGTTTCTGGCGGTGGGGGCGCATCTGGCGAAGCGGGCGTACATCCCGGCGGGAGACGCGGGTCGGATTCTGGATGCGCTGCAGGTTCTGAAGGGCGTAGAGGTGGGTGATCAGCCGCTTCTGGGGCGTCGCGTGCTTGTGTACGGCGGCGGGAACACGGCGATGGACGTGGCGCGCTCGGCGAAGCGACTGGGCGCGGAAGAGGCGATCGTCGTCTACCGAAGGACGCGGGAGAAGATGCCCGCGCACGACTTTGAGGTGCAGGAGGCGATGGACGAGGGCGTGATGTTCAAGTGGCTCTCGACGATCAAGAGCGAGAGCGGTGGCACGTTCACCGTTGAGAAGATGAAACTGGATGCGGGCGGTAAGCCGCAGCCGACGGGCGAGTTCGAGACGATCGAGGCGGACTCGTGCGTGCTGGCGTTGGGACAGGATGTGGACCTCTCGTTCCTTGCGGGGGTCAACGGGCTGACGGTGTCCGATGGAGTCGTGGAGGTCGGGCCCGACATGATGACCGGGTGTGCGGGCGTCTTTGCGGGCGGTGACATGGTGCCCGCGGAGCGGACGGTGACGGTTGCGGTGGGGCACGGCAAGAAGGCCGCGAAGAGCATCGACGCGTATCTTCGGGGCATCGAGTACAAGCCGACGACCAAGCCAGAGGTCGCGACGATCGACAAGCTGAACACGTGGTATTACACCGATGCTCCGGCGACGGTGCAGCCCGCGCTGGACGCGGCGCGGCGGGCCAAGACGTTTGACGAGGTGCTGGGAGGCCTGAACGAGTCGAACGCGCTGTTCGAGGCGAGGCGGTGCATGTCCTGCGGCAACTGCTTCGAGTGCGACAACTGCTTCGGCGTGTGCCCCGACAACGCGGTGATCAAACTGGGGCCGGGCAACCGGTTCCGGTTCAACTACGACTACTGCAAGGGATGCGGCATGTGCGCGACGGAGTGCCCGTGCGGCGCGATCCGCATGGAACCGGAAACGATCTGATCAGACGTCGCAGGTTTCGAAGGCGGCCTTGAGCGCGGGGAACGGGTCGCCCTTGGGCATGAACTCCTGGCCCAGGAAGCCGGTGTAGCCGGTTCCCGCGATCGCGTCGCAGATCGCGGCGTAGTTCAGTTCCTGTGAGCCGTCGAGGTCGCGCCGGCCGGGGACGCCCGCGGTGTGGTAGTGCGCGATGGCATCGGCGTGGTCCGTGATCGTGCGGATGACATCGCCTTCCATGATCTGCATGTGGTAGATGTCGTACAGCAGCTTGAAGCGGGGGGAGGCGACCTCGTTCACGAGGTTGACGCCCCAGGGCGTGCGGTCGCACATGTAGTCCTTGTGGTCGACCTTGGAGTTCAGGAGCTCCATGATGATCGTGACGCCGAGCTGTTCGGCGAGGGGCGTGAGCCGCTTCAGACCGGCGGCGCAGTTCTTGAGCCCCTCGGCGTCGCTCATGCCCGCTCGGTTGCCGCTGAAGACGATCATGCACGGGATGTTCGCGGCCTTCACGAGGGGGAGCAGTCGTTCGCCCTCCTTGGTGAAGCGGTCGTGGTTCTCGGTGCGGTTGTACCCGTTGCCGATGGCGGTGGGGCCGTTGGCGACGGCGCATGTCAGGCCGTACTGCGCGGGGATGTGCCACTCCTTCTCGCCGAGGAGTTCGACGGACTGGATGCCGATCTCCTTGGATTTCTCGCAGAGTTCCTCGAGCTTGACCCCGCCGAAGCACCAGCGGCACACCGACTGCTTGATGCGGCCCTTGCGGGACGGGGTGGTCGGTGCTGCGGCGTCCGCAGTGGCAGCGAGCGCGGTGGTGGCGGCGAGAGAAGCCATCAGAAAGTCTCGGCGTTGCATGGTGAGGAACTCCGTGCGGGATCAGGCCTTGATGCGTGGACGCAGCAACTCGAACGCGAGCATGAACAGGATGATGGCGACGCCGCCGTTGTACAACGCGCCCGCGCCGATGATGACGTAGACCGCGGCCTCCATCGGGCGAGCGATCCACCACGAGCCGATGTCGCCGATCAGGCCAAGCCCCATCACCAGCCAACAGAACTCGACGGTGCGGCGTCGCCAGGACGCCATCGTGCAGAGCACGCCGATGCAGACACTCATGGACGCGAGGGCGAGCGCGTGCGCGTGCGTGCTCGCGGCGAGGATCTTGATGTCGTTGGGCTGTACTTCCCGCGAGAACGCGACCGCCTTCATGTCGTCCAGGGAGCGGAGCGGGATCTTCGCGGCGGCGGGCTGGGTCGCGGCGGCCTCCGGGGCGTGGCAACTCACACACGAGGCCATGATCTCCTTGGGAGTCGCGTCACCGAGGTCGATGTTCTCGTAATCCTCGATGATCCTGCCGGATTCGAGCCACTTGCGGAGCACCTCGATCTCACCCGCCTTCAACGTCTCGGGGTGATTGCGGTCCAGAGCGGACTTGAGCAGAGGCTCGGAGCGAACGCCGTGGTACACACCCTTCACGTCGGTGACGGTGAGCTTCGGCTGATCGTCGCGTTTGTGGTGCTTGAAGTACATGTGCATGGCGGAGGTGATGAGGCCGCCGCCGAACACGATGAGAAGGCACAGGATGCCCAGCCGACCGATGAGGCCGAGCTCGCGGAGCTTGGGGCCGGAGAAGGGTTCGCAGGACATGGATCAGACTCCCTTGAGAAGATCGGCGGGGATGGCAACCTCGCTGCCGCTGGCGATGGCCTGATTGGTCAGGATGCTCACGATCGCGGTCCGCATCCCTTCCTCGGCGGACGTCGCGACGGCCTTGCCTTCCACGACGGACTTGATGAAGTCGGACAGCGCGTAGTAGAGCGATGAGTACGGCAACCCGACGCCGTCCTTCAGCTTGCCCTGGCTGGCGAGCTGTGTCGCGTCGGCGATCAGCGTGATGCCGACGTCGTTGAGGATCTGCTGCCGGTTGGCGTAGACCTCCCAGCCCTGAGTCGGCGCATCGGCCTCCTTGAACATCCAGGCGTGGCTCCATGCGAGCTTGATCGCGGAGTTCGAGCCGTAGAACATCTCGTACTTGCCCTCGTAGGAGTTCGCGAGCGTCGCGGAGTACGAGTACTTCGCGTTGTCCTCGAAGGTGAACTCGGCGAGAATTGTGTCGGGCAGCTTCCGGCCGTCGTTGTGCAGCGCGATCATGCCGCTGCCACGCACCTTGGTCGGGTACTTCCCGCGGTACCAGTGCACGACATCGAGCTGGTGCGAACCGATCTCACCCATGATCCCGGTCGATACCTTCTCGTCAAGCCGCCAGTTCAGCATCGCCTCGCGGCTCGGGTCCGAAGCGCCCAATCGCCACGACGTCTTCTGGTTGAACTGGGCCCGCATGTGGACCATGTCCTTGAACGCGTCGGTCTTAAAGAACGAGCGGGCCAGCCCGTACACCGGGTTGCTCCGACCCTCGTGGCCGACCGCGAACACCGTCTTGGTCCCCGCCGCGGCTTTCGCGATGGCCTTCGCGTCCTCGATCGTGTGGGCGAGCGGCGCTTCGCAGTACACGTGCTTGCCCGCGCTGATCGCGTCGAGGGCGATCGGGGCGTGCGTGTGCGTCGGGGTCGCGATGATGACCGCGTTGAGGTCCTTCATCTTGTCGAGCATCGCCTTGTGCGAGTCGAATCCCTCGGTGCCCTCGGCGCGGCCCTTGGCCGAGGTCAGTCGCTGCGCGTCCGTGTCACAGATCGCGACAAGCTTGCAGCCGTCGAACTTCGCGAGTTCGGCGATCATGTTGCGGCCCTGCTTGCCGCCCCCGATCAACCCGACCTTGAACGGCTCGCGCAGCACCGGTGCCGCGGGGAGTTCTTCGGGGAGCAGGGTGAGAGCGGCCATACCGCCGGCGGCGGCGAGAAACTGACGACGTTCAAGATCAAAGCTCACCGTGCGGTCTCCTCGTTCGATCGTGGTGTATCGCCCACGAGTTTGGGCGGATCAGCGTAGCCGAACCGGGATGCACGCGCCAAGCTCCCCCGACCAGTGAAACCGCGCTCACCCCATCGGGGATCCACCGGGCGTCCGGGCCGTCGACGAGCAAGGCCGTCGAGAGGGCGTCGGCCTCTGCCGCGGACCCGGCCAAAACCGCCGCGAGCGTCGCGGACGCAGCGGACGATCCTGTCCTTGGGTCCAGCACATGCCCGCTCCCGTCCACCATCCGACCGCGGGGCGCGGACACCCCCAGGGCCCCGTTCCAGAGGTCCGCCGTCGGAGCCCCCGGATCCGGCCCCAGCCGAACCGCCCACGGCGGGTCGCTTTCCTCGCCGTATCCCACCGCGCTGCTCGTTCCTCCGTGGAGGAACGCGGCGGCGACGCCCGCCTCGCGCAGGCGTTCCATCGCACGATCCAGCGCCCAGCCCTTCCCAATCGCCCCCAGATCCAACCCCACCCCCGGCCGCAGGAAGCGGACGGTGCGGTCAGCTCGAGCGAGCTCGACGAGGTGGAACCCCGTTGCCAACCGAGCCGATGCCACCGACTCCTCCGATCGAGAACTCCCGCGGAACCCCGCGGCACGCATCGCGGCCGCGATCGCCGGATCGAAGGCGCCCTCGGTCAGCGCATGGAACTGCTGGCAGAGTTCCAGCAACCGGAAGAGCTCTGAATCCACGCGAACCGGGCCGCTTGCGGCGCAAGCGTTGATGCGGGAGATGTCGCTCGCGGGGTCGAAGTAGGACAACCGACGGTGCCAGAGGGCGATTTCGTCGAGGGCATCCTGCGCAGCGGGGGCGCAGCGCAAACGATCTCCGGGGATCAGGAGTTCGAAGCGCGTAGCCATCGCCTCGCACGCAAAGCGTGCGAGGCGGGGCTGATTGGGATATCCGTCGGAGTCCGACGCGAGGCTCACACCCGGCGGGCCTGGAGCGTCTTGGGATCAAACGTCCAGACGCCACCTTCCCAGAGCGAACGGGTGGCGAGGTCGACGATGGCGACGACCTTGACGCCCATCTCGGTATCCGAGAACGGCTGCGTGCGGGTGCGGATGCAATCCAGCCAGTTCATGCGGTGCTGATCCTGGTCATCACCGATGTTCGGGAGGTTGGCCTTGCGCTCTTCCAGTTCTTCCGCGTAGGGCTTCTGCGGGCTGAATCGCAGGGCGCCGTCGGTGACTTCGATGTTGCCCTTGGGGCCGCGGATCATCGGGGTGAGACCCGTGTCGTTGTTGGTGGCGCCCATGACGATCATCTGGTGGCCGGTCTCGAACTCGACCAGGATGTTCACCGTGTCGTGGTTCTCCATCTTCTTGTCGACGAGGTGGGCGCCCGAGGCGGTCACGCGGACGGGCCAGCCCTGGTCCATCGCCACCATCAGCGGGGTCATCACGTGGACCAGAAGGTCGCCGATGATGCCCGTGCTGGTCTTGCGGTACCGGCGCCAGCGGTTGAGGAGGTAGGGGTCCCACGGCTGGGTGCCGATCGGGCCGCACCACTTCTCCCAATCCACGTCCTTACCCGGCTGCCAGTTGGGATCGACGTGGTAGTAGTTCCATTCGCCGCTGGGGGTGTTCCGGCAGTAGCTCGTCTGGCTGCAGGTGGGGGTGCCGATGAGGCCTTCCTTGATCCACTTGCGGGCCTCGTTGTAGCTCGGAAGCGCCATCTTCTGCGTGCCGACCTGCATGATCATGTCCGGGTTGGCCTTCGTCACGCGGTGAAGAGCCACCGCGTCCTCGAGGTTCAACGTCATCGGCTTCTCGCAGTACACGTCCTTGCCCGCGAGCAGCGAGTCCACGGCCTGCTTGCTGTGCCAGTGTTCGGGGCTGGCGATCAGCACCGCGTGGATGCTCGGATCCTTCAGCATCTCGGTGTAGTCGGCGTACTTCTTGACCTCCACGCCCTTCTGCCACTCTTCCGTCAGCTTCTTGTAGGCGTTGTCGAGGTTGCGAGGCCAGGGGTCGGCGATCGCGACGACCTGGACGTTCGCGTTCCGCTTGTTGTTCAGGTTCGCGAACGCCGCACAGTGGCCCGTTCCCATGCCGCCCGTACCGATGACCGCCATCCGGATGGTCTCGCCATCCTTCAGCGGCGTGCGGGCCTTGGCCTTCGCCTGGGGCTCCGGCTGGCGGGCCGAGGCAGAGCCGGAAGCGGCGAGAACCGCGCCCGCGCCAGCCAGGATCGCCGTGGTAGCAAGGAAGGAGCGGCGGCCCTGATCGAGGCCGAGCGAGACGGTGGGGGGCTTGGTGGTCATCGGAATCTCCTGAAAGGCGTTCCCGGAACGCTCCGGATTAGCGTACACGAAAATCGGTGGGGAGCAAAGCCCCGGGTTCTGCTTGCGTGTCAGACCTGTGCTTTGGCCTCGGCGGCCTGCTTGTCCTTAAAGAGGGCGATGAAGACGAGCATGATGAGGGCGGCGAAACCGGCGGGGACGAGCCAGACCATCTTCCAGTCGATGACCTGGGCGTCTTTGGGGCCGGTCGTGAAGTGGTTGACCAGTTTGGGGAAGAGCTGGCTGCCGACCAACATGCCCAAGCCCTGTGTGATGAGAACAAGGAACCCCTGGGCCTGACCGCGGATGGTGACGGGTGCCTTGCGGTCGACGTAGATCTGGCCGGTGACGAAGAAGAAGTCGTAGCAGATGCCGTGGAGGATGATGCCGCCCAGGACCATCCATTGGACTGATGACTCAGGAGAGCCGCCCCAGGCGGCACCGAAGAGGCCGTAGCGGACGACCCAGGCGAGCATGCCGACGGCCAGCATCCACTTGACGCCGAGCCGCGCGAAGCAGAGTGGCATGACGAGCATGAACGCGATTTCGCTCATCTGCCCGAAGGACATTTTGATGGGAACGTCGGCGAGCCCCACCGCGCCCGCGTAGACGCCGCCGAAGGAGTAATACGCGGCGAGGGGGATGCAGATCAGGAAGGAGCAGACGACGAAGACAGCGAAGGGTGGGTCGCGCAGCAGCTTGATCGACTCGAATCCGAGGGCATCGGTGAGGGAGAATGGCTTTCCCTTCGCGGGGGGAGGAGTGCTGGGGAGCGTCAAGGAGTAGAGCCCGAGCAGCACGGCGCTTCCGCCGGCGAGATAGAAGAACATGGGCCAACTGTTCCTGGCGCTGGCGGTGGCGTCGAGGACGGCCTTCACCTTCGCGAGCACATCGGCTTCGACGGTTTGCTTCGCGTCCATCGCCGCCTTGGCGGTTTCGAACTCGGCGAGCGAGAAGCCCGCCGGGAGGAAGTTCGCGTAGGGGAACTTGCTGCTCGCGAGGAAGCCGATGAGCAGGCCGGCGGCGATCCACCCGATAGTGCCGAGCACGCGGATCATCGGGAACTGTTTCTCGGGATTCGTGATGGCGTGGAAGGCGACGGTGTTCGAGAGGCCAAGTGTCGGCATGTAGCAGAGCATGTGGGCGAAGAGCACGCCGACGAAGGGCCAGGGGCTGCCGCCCGCCTCGGGAACCAGCGAGGGTGCCGCGAGCAGGAGCAAGCCCCCCAGGACGTGCATGATTCCGAGCACGATCTGGGTGGGCAGGAAGCGGTCGGCGACGAGCCCGAGGAAGACGGGTGCCAGGATTGCCGCGATGGGGCCGACGGAATATGCGTTTCCGATCGACGCGGCGGGCATGCCCTGCGAGTTCATGAAGGGCCCCAGCGTGACGTACCACGCCCCCCACAGGAAGAACTGAAGGAACATCATTGCGCTTAGTCGGCCGGTCACCGCCGGCGTGGCAGGGGCAAGTGTCATGTGTCGGACTCCCATTCCGCCCCCCTCCGCTGGCGGGCCCGCCACTATACCGGATCCTCGCGCAACCTGCACGCAAGCGGTTGCGGGTCTGTATACCGAGGCGGTACCATGGGGCCTCACGCTTAGGAGATCCCCATGCCACGCCCCGTCACCCTCTTCACCGGCCAGTGGGCCGACATGCCCCTCGACAAGCTCGCCCCCCTCGCCCGCGAGATGGGTTACGACGGCCTCGAACTCGCCTGCTGGGGCGATCACTTCGAGGTCGACCGGGCCCTCTCCGAAGACGGGTACTGCAAGTCCCGCCACGACCTCCTTGCCAAGCACGGGCTCAAGTGCTTCGCCATCAGCAACCACCTCGTTGGCCAGGCCGTCTGCGACCTGATCGACGAACGCCACAAGTCCATCCTCCCCGAGCACGTCTGGGGCGAAGGCGACCCAGAAATGGTCCGCCACCGCGCCGCCATGGAAATGAAGAACACCGCCAGAGCCGCCTCCACCCTCGGCGTCAAAGTGGTCAACGGCTTCACCGGCTCCTCCATCTGGCACAAGCTTTACTTCTTCCCGCCCACCTCCGCCGCCGATGTCGCGGCGGGCTTCAAGGACTTTGCCGACCGGTGGAACCCGATCTTCGATGAGTTCGACAAGGTCGGCGTCCGCTTCGCCCTCGAGGTTCACCCCACCGAAATCGCCTACGACATCCACACCACCCGCATGGCCCTCGCCGCTGTCAACAACCGCAAGGCGTTTGGCTTCAACTTCGACCCCTCCCATCTCCACTGGCAGTTCGTCGATCCCGTGAAGTTCATCCAGGCCTTCCCCGACAGGATCTACCACTGCCACGTCAAGGACGCCATCCGAACCCTCGACGGCGAATCATCGGTCCTCGGATCTCACGTGGGCTTCGGCGACGCCCGCCGCGGCTGGGACTTCCGCTCGCCCGGTCGTGGCGGCATCAACTTCGAAGAGATCATCCGCGCACTCAACCGCATCAACTACCAGGGCCCCCTCAGCGTCGAGTGGGAAGACAGCGGCATGGACCGCGTCCACGGTGGACGCGAGGCCGCGGCATTCGTCAGAAAGCTCGATTTCGCACCCTCCGCGCGGGCTTTCGATGCCGCGTTTGAGAAATAAGGCCTCTTCGCTACGCAATCGTGACATCCCGTGATCTCCCCGGTCGCATGACCGTGCAGACCCCCGAGCCGGTGAGGCTGGACCCGGGGTTCACGGGAGCACCGGTGCCCGGTGTGGAAGGGCTGCGGCGCAGAGGCCAACAAGGCCGTTGCGCTTCCCCTCTGCCCGTCGGTCTAAGACTGTGACGGCGCGGTCGTCGGCGACGATGTGATCGCGTTTCTCACGACAGTGAACGCGCCCGCTTCCGCTTTGCCCCGTCGCCGTCCGTTTCGACCTGTGACGCGGCAACACCGCCGATGTTGTCGAGCGTGAACCCCTCGCCACACTCGCCCGCGCGGTGACTCTCGTAGATCTTCGGCGTAATCCAACTCGCGTGGCCCGCCATCGCCCGCACCTCATCGAGCGATCGTCCCGTGCGTGCGAGCGAAACGACGAACGCACGGCGGAGGTCTCGCAGTGTGATCCCGGGACATCCCGCCGCGCGGCCGAGTCTCGTGAAGATGTCGTAGATCGCTTGCTCGGTCAATCGCCGGAAGCGGATGATCCCTCCCCGATCCACCGGCAACAGCAGCGGCCCCGGCGCAGAAGTGCGCACACGCAACCACGCATCGAGAGCTTCCGCCGCAATCGGCCCCAGCACAACATCTCTGTGGTACTCGGGCCGCTCCCCGCGAACGATCAGCACGCGCGTCTTCGTGGTGTAGTCTCCGATGTCCAGATGCGCGGCCTCCGCTCGCCGCATCCCTGTGCACAGAAACAACTCCAGCATCGCCCGATCCCGCAGTCCGCCCGCATCCGCCCCGCACGCACCCCGCAGCCTCCCAACCACATCGTTCGTCACGACCACGACCGGTTCCGCACCCGGTGCCGTCTTGAATCCATCAAGACTCGCGGCGGCCTGAAAGTCTTGCTCACGCATGAGCCCAGAGTCCCTCGCCGCTCGCAGCACGCCACGCAATACCGACAGAATTTTGTTCGCCGTCGTCGGCGCGAACTCGCCCCGCAGACGCACCCGCAGAGCCACCGTGTCCTTCCGTTTCAACGCGTGCCAGCGGATCGAGGAGGCCTCCGCCTCCTCGCCCCCGATCATCCTCGCGAGCACGCCCAGGGATTGCGCCACCGTGCGCCTCGACCCCGCTCCCAGCGATGCGAGATACGCGGCCGATACATCAGGCTTCTTCGCCATGTCACCGGCTCCCAGCGTGATCCACGACCGGCATGCACTGCCCGTCGTCGAACACCAGTGTCCGCTCCGGCCACCGCAGCGCCGCCAGCCGACCCTTGAACGCCCCGGCACCCGCGCGACGCTCCGCCGCTCTGTTCCCCACCGAGTAGTCGATGCACATCGAACGCCCGCCTTCCAGCAGCTCGTTCAACGCCACCTTCGCGAACAGGCCGTCGTCACGCTCCACCGAGATCGGGATCCGCCAGTAGTGACCAAACACCACCAGCGGCCCCTCCTGATAGTCCCGCCACCACGGCAGCCGGCTCTCGCCCCGCATCTTTCCCGCGGCAAAGTACGGCTTCGCGGCCCGACCTTCCGGCCCAGCGGTCACCACGCGGATCGGGTTCTCATTCTGATGCCGAAGACTCCGAGTCACCTCGTCCATCTCGGTGCTGAGCGCCTCCTTCAGCCGCTTGCGCGTCGAGTGGTACGAGTCCGCCGCGCCCGAAGCACCGGCCAGCACCTCCGCGATCGCGCCGGGTGCCCAGCACGCGTGCACCACGCGCAGGTCGTCGCGCTCGAGCGCAATCGGCAGCGTCGCCAGGAACCCGAGCATCTCGTCCCGGTGCGCATCCGATTCGGGCTTGCGCTCCGTCTCGTGCGCCGGCCCGTGCCCGAACAGCCACGTGTTCTCGAACTTCGTCCGCTTCGCCACCGCGTTCAGGTCGTGATTCCCCATCACAGCCGTCGCACGCCCCCGCTCCATCATGCCACGCACCAGTTCGACCACTCCAGGCGAATCCGGCCCGCGGTCGATCAGGTCACCGAGGAACACCATCCGCCGTCCGGCGGGGTGCGCTCCGTCCTCCGCGTACCCCATGTGGTGCATCAGCGCCCGAAGCGCCCCGAGTTCGCCGTGGACGTCCCCGACCACATCCAGCGGCCCATCCGGCAGCTTCCCCGCCGCCCGCCACTGCCCCGTTGCGCCCTCGCCCGTTGTCGTGTTCGTCGTCATGAGTACCTCCGTTCCACACTAGGACTAAAATTCTCATAAGTCAAACTCTCATTGGAACGCGAGCCCGCCGGCGCCTCTCCCCCCGCGCGGGTTTCCCTGACTACCCTCTTGATGCACGGGCCAAAGCGGCTTCTCGCCGCGGAGGTCGTCGTTTGAAAATGCACCTGTTCCTCGGTGACGAGGCAGTAGCTCAGGGAGCCATCGACGCCGGGATCGGCGGGATCTTCTCCTACCCCGGTACCCCAGCCACCGAAATCTTCGAGTACGTCGAAGAACACGCCCCCGCGGGCACCATCAGCGCCCTCTGGTCCGCGAACGAAAAGGTCGCGTACGAAGAAGCCCTCGGCATGTCCTACGCCGGACGCCGGGCTCTGGTGAGCATGAAGCACGTCGGCCTCAACGTCGCCGCCGATCCCTTCATGTCCTCCGCCATCACCGGTGTCAACGCCGGTCTGGTGCTCGTCGTCGGCGACGACCCCGGCATGCACTCCTCACAGAACGAGCAGGACACCCGCTTCTACGCCGAGTTCGCCCAACTCCCGCTCTTCGAACCCTCCTCACAGCAAGCCGCCTACGACCTCGTCCGCGAAGCCTTCGACTACTCCGAAGCCGTCGGCCTCCCCGTCGTCCTCCGTATGGTCACGCGCCTCTGCCACAGCCGCGCGAGCGTGCGCACCATGCCCCCACGCACCACTCCCGGCGAGGCCCAACCCCGCTTCGCACGCCCCGATCCCAACGACTGGGTCCTCGTCCCGACCAACGCCCGCCGCCGCTACCGCCGTCTGCTCTCCCTCCAGCCCCGCCTTCTCGCGGACTCGCAAGCCTCGCCCGCAAACACCCTCCGCATCGCGGGCCGTCGTGGAATCATCGCTGCTGGTATTGGCGCGAACTACGTCCTCGAAGCCCTGGACGGCCGCGAAAGCGACTCGCTCCTGCGGATCCAACGCTACCCCATCCCCGTCTCGCTCGTGCGCCAGATCGTCGACCACAGCGACGATGTCTTGGTCGTCGAAGACGGTTACCCGCTGATCGAGCAGCGCCTGAGCGGCCTCCTCGGCCTCTCCGGCAAAACCATCCGCGGCCGCCTCTCCGGCGATCTCCCTCGCGACGGTGAACTCACACCCGACGCCGTCGCCGCGGCTCTGGGCGTGCCGTATGAAGCAGCCATTCCACCACTCGACGATGTCGCCGCGCGACCTCCTCAACTCTGCAAGGGCTGCCCGCACGCCGATAGCTTCAAGGCGATCGTCGAAGCCGCGGCATCGATCGGCGACGCGTACATGTTCAGCGACATCGGCTGCTACGCCCTCGGCGTACTC
>JBIKMF010000246.1:0-6289 GCA_044359425.1 Phycisphaerales bacterium | reverse complement strand
GCCCGCCGAACTGCACGACGACACCGAGCACCCGCCCCGTGGGGGCCGCACGCCACGCGTCGACGCGGTGGCACACCTCGGGGTGCAGGTTGTCGAAGTAGTTCTCCCAGAGCGGCTCCGGATCGAGGGCGAAGCGTCCGAGCTGCGGCTTGGGCCCCGAGGGGAACATCGCGAGCCACACCTTGCCGTCGGGGTCGACGGCGTTCACCGTCACGCCGTTGACTTCCTTCCCGTCCTTCTCCATGTACCACCGGCTCGCGTCGACGATACCCAGCGCGGGGATCATCCGCTGCTGGCACGCGGCCTCGAGCTGCGCGACGAGATCCGCCGGGATCTCGCAGTGCTCCTTGCCCTGGAACTTCCCGCCCACGCGGTCCTCGACGTCGTGCGCGATGCGGGACTCGTTCAGCGCGGTCACGCCGTCGACGTGGCTGATGTCCACCACGCGCTCCCGCAGCCCCTGGGCGTTGAGGCGCTCGATGATGTTCAGCGTGTCCTCGAGCGTTAACGGCTCGAAGAAGAGCAGATCGCTCGTGTCGTAGTCGGTGGAGACCGTCTCGGGGTTCGAGTTGATCATCACGGACTCGAGACCGACTTCCTTCGCGGCGAACGCCGCGTGCACGCAGCAGTAGTCGAACTCGATCCCCTGGCCGATGCGGTTCGGACCGCCGCCGAGGATGATCACCTTCTGCTTGTCGCTCACGCGGATCTCGTCATCCCCACGGTACGGAGAACCGGCGGCGACGCCCAGGCGGCGGGGCGGCTTCTCGTACGTCGAGTAGTAGTACGGCGTGCGTGCCTCGAACTCCGCCGCACAGGTATCGACCAGCTTGTACACCGGCTCGATCCCGAGCGACTTGCGGTGCTCGCGGACCTTCAGGATGGAGTCCGGGTTGAGCGAACCGAGGTAGAGGTTCGCGAGCTGCGCGTCGGAGTAGCCGAGCTGCTTGGCCTCGAAGAGAACCTCCGCGGGAACATCCTCGAGCTTCTTGTAATCGCAGAGCACGTCCTCGAACTTCACGAGCTGGCGGATCTGATCGAGGAAGAAGTGGTCGAACTTCGTGAGCGCGTGGATGCGCTCGATGCTCCAACCCATCTTCATCGCGTAGCGCACGTAGTACAGCCGCCCCTGGCTGGGCACCGCGAGCTTGCGGGTGAGCTTGTCGAGCGGGATCGGCCACTCGATCTGCTGGCCGTCCGCGGTGCGAAGACCCGTCGGCGAGCTGCCGGTGCCGGGGTTCGCGCCCGGGGAGACGTCGAGCACGAGCTGGTCATGCTCGACCGCGCGCATCGCCGCGAGCCACTTGTCGTTGCGGTCGAGGCCGAGGCCGAACCGCTTCACGTCCATGGAGCGGATGACCTTCTGGAGGCTCTCCTTCAGGGTGCGGCCGATGGCCATGGCCTCGCCGACGCTCTTCATCTGGGTGGTGAGGGTTTCGTCGGCCTCGGGAAACTTCTCGAAGGTCCAGCGGGGCATCTTCGTCACCACGTAGTCGATCGTGGGCTCGAAGCACGCGCTCGTGGTGCCTGTGATGTCGTTCTTGAGCTCGTCGAGCGTGTAGCCGACGGCGAGTCTCGCGGCGATCTTCGCGATCGGGAACCCCGTCGCCTTGCTCGCGAGGGCCGAGCTTCGCGAAACGCGCGGGTTCATCTCGATGACCACCATCTCGAAGGGCTTGGAGCCGTCCTCGAGGGGCTTGGGGTTGGGGTTCACGCCGAACTGGACGTTGCTGCCGCCGGTCTCGACGCCCACCGCCCGCATGATGGCGAACGCGGCGTCGCGCATCGCCTGGTATTCCTTGTCCGTCAGCGTCAGGATCGGTGCGACCGTGATCGAGTCGCCCGTGTGCACGCCCATCGCGTCGATGTTCTCGATGCCGCAGACGATGATGCAGTTGTCCTTGCGGTCGCGCACGACCTCGAGCTCGTACTCCTTCCAGCCGATGACGGACTGGTCGATCTGCACCTGCCCGATCATGCTGGCGGCAAGGCCACGCGACATGATGTCGCGGAACTCGTCCATGTTGTACGCGATACCGCCGCCCGTGCCGCCCAGCGTGAACGCCGGGCGGATGATCGCGGGCAGACCGATCTCCTTCAGGAACTCCTCGGCCTCCTTCATCGTCGTCACGGTCTTGGCCTTGGGGAGCTTCAGGCCGATCTTCTCGCAGATGTCCTTGAAGATCTGGCGATCCTCGGCGCGGTGGATCACCTCGCGGTTCGCACCGATCATCTCCACGCCAAACTCCTGCAGCGTGCCGTCGTCCCACAGCTTGCAGGCGCAGTTCAGGGCCGTCTGTCCGCCGAGGGTCGGCAGGATCGCGTCGATCCGCGGGCCCAGCTTGGCCTCCAGTTCGATGATCTTCCGCACCGCCGCGGGCGTGATCGGCTCGATGTACGTCCGGTCGCTGAACGCCGGGTCCGTCATGATCGTCGCCGGGTTGCTGTTCACCAGCACGATCCGGTACCCCTCGTCCTTCAGCGTCTTGCACGCCTGAGTGCCCGAGTAGTCAAACTCGCACCCCTGCCCGATCACGATCGGGCCGGAACCGAGCACCAGGATCGTCTTGATATCAGTACGCTTGGGCATGCCTGCTCCCACGTCTGCCCCGGTGATCAGACCGGGTTTGACGCTCGATGGACGACGGACCTTCGCTCGCTCGGGCGGCCTCCCGCACCGACGCGCGCAAACTGGAGGAGAATAGACCCCGCACCCCCAAAATCCAGCCGGAAGCGGCCTTCATCCGAACGATTCGCGAGTATTCACCCCTCCCCCACGCCCCTCACGCCCCCGGCCGGTCCACCAGCTTGATCGACTTCCACTTCCCCCCGTGGTACCGCAAGCCCGTAACCGTGCCCAGGCAGATGATGTACGCCGCCGCGGCCACCCAGGGCCCCAGCGACGAGAGCGACGGAACAAACGTCACCATCGCGAGCCCCCCACCAACAATCAGCGTCCACGCCAGCGCCACCGTCACCACGCCGAGCCACGCGGTGTCCCCCGCGCCGCGCAGCGCGCCCGAGAGGGTCATCGCGACGCCGTCGAAGAACTGGAACGCCGCCGCGGCGATCAGGAACATCGAACCCTGCGCAATCAGGAACGCCCGGTCCTCCGCGGTCACCCCATCGGGGATGAACACCTCGACCAACTGGTGTCGGAAGACCACGAAGATAATCCCGCACGTCGTCATGTAGGCCACTGCCAGACCGACGCCGAGGTTCGCGCGCTTGGCCGCGAGGTCCGGTCGCCCCATGCCCATGCACTTGCCGACCATGGCGGTCACCGCGACGGAGATACCGACCGCGGGCATGAACGAGAGCGACATGTACTGGTGCGCGATCCACCCGGCCGTCGAGTGCAGCGGGCCGAACCAGCCCACGAGCCCGACCATGAAGATCGACCAGCAGATCATCTCGTTGCCGAACATCGCGCCGCCGGGCCAGCCGAGCCGGAGGATGTCCTTCACATGCGCCAAAGACAACCGCCACTGGCCCCGTGTGCCGTGGGCGCGGTGCATGGGACCGAGGAACATGAACGTGGGGATGGCGAGTTCGACAAGCGTACCGATGACCGTCGCGTAGGCCGCCCCCGCGATACCCAGCTTGGGGAAGCCGAAGTTGCCGTAGATCAGGCAGTAGTTGAGGGCGAAGTTGGTGAGGTTGCCCGTGAGCCCAGCGACAAGCACCACACTCGGCTTGTGAAGACCGTAGAAGTACTGCGAAACGGCCCTGGTTGCCATCGAGAAGAACGCGAAGTAGATGAGCGGCTGGGCGTACGCGCACTCGAGGGCAACGCGGCGCTCGTCGTGACCCAGCGCACGGAAGATCTCGGGGAGCAGTAGCCCGTACGGCACGAGCGCAACCGCCGCGGCGAAGCAGATCCACAGCCCGTTCCACACGTACGCCGCGCCGCGTTCGGGCTTGCCCGCGCCGAGGTTCTGCGCGACGTAGGTGTTGACGATCGTGAGCAACCCCATGACGATCGACATCGGCACCCACGACGCGAGCCCGCCGTTGCCCTGCGCGCCGACGTAAATCGGGTCGGGACCGATCTTGGAGACCATCCACTTGTCGACAAACTGCATGACGGTGTACGACGTCATCGCCGCGACGGTGGGTCCGGCGTTCGCGAGCAACTCCCGGAGCGGGGAGGCCTCGGGCTTCTGTTCGGGAATGGATGGACTCTCCGCCATGTGAGGCGGAGCGTAGGGGGGACGGAACGCAGACGAAGAAACCCCGGCCGAGGGCGCCGGGGTATAGAGAATCCTGAGGTCCCGCGTGTCTGGTATCAGCTCAGCAGCCGCTGTCCCACCGCGAGAAGAACTCGATCACGTCGTCGCCGTCAACCCCGCCGTCGTGGTTGAAGTCCGCGGCGATCATGCCCGCGTCCCAGTGACCGAAGAACGAGATCACGTCGTCGCCGTCGACGCCGCCGTCGCAGTTGTAGTCCGCAGGGCAGACCCACAGCTGCGCGAACTCGGAGAACATGTCCTCACAGTTGCTCTCGACACGGCAGCGGAATGCGAAGTTCGCCGCGCTGGTGACCAGCGGGGTCACCGTCAGCGTGTCGGTCTGCGTGCCCGTCACACTCACGCGCCCGGCCGGCACGGTGACGTCGCCCTCGTTGAGATCCGCCCAGCCGCTGGGCTCGCGCGGGTCGTAGACCTCCCACACGTGGGCCTTGCTCCCCAACGCCGCGGCCTCGACGGTGAACGTCGACACCGAGCTCCCGCAGCCAAAGGCGCTTACGGGCTGGGAGATGATGCGGCACGGATCGGTGACCGTGAGGTACGCCGGCATGGTGAAGGTCGTGCCGCAGATGGACGTCACCGCGCACTCGTAGAAGCCCTCGTCCGCCGCGGTGAGCGGATCGATGGAGAAGACGTCGCTGTCGGAGTCAGGGATCGCCACGCCGTTGTGCCGCCACTCGTACACGATGCCCTCGGTGGAGCCGGAGGGGTCTGTCGCCGCGACTGCGAACTCGGCGCGGCCGTCGAGAATGCCGCCGGTCGCCTCGGGCTGGAGTGTGATTTGAGGGAGGAACGGATCGGGACAGACGTTGCCCGAGATGATCTGCGCGGTCACCATGGTGGTGAGCAGGGGACCCGGCGCGTGCTCGCCCAGAACGAAGCGGTTCTCGAAGACCTCGTAGGTGATCACCTCGCTGGCGCGCTCGCCCTGCGGCGGGACGTCGTCTTCGGTGATGAGCGGAGCGCCCGGGAGCAGCAGCTCGGGTTCGAGATCGAGCCGGTCCGAGCCCTCGATGAGCGGATCGTTGGGCATCAGTTCTTCGAGCGCAACCTCGCGGGGCACGCTGGTCACACGCCGCATGACCCACAACGGGCGACCGAGCGGGTCCACGTTGGTGCAGGTCTCGCGGAACATCGGGCCCGTCGGCGTCATCACGATCTCCGTGAAGAGCAGCGGCGGGACGAGGGGGGGCGGCGGCGGGGGCGGGGGAGGCGGGGGCGGATCGGCCGGACCCTGGACCGTGCCGGGGATCCAGCGGAAGCGTTGCGCGGTCACGCGCGGCGCACCAGCGCGGAAGCGAACGCCGAAGTGCTCGATCACGCCCGCGTGGGTCGCGTGCCTCGGCTGCGCATAGACCACTCGCACCCCGACGACGCCGGTGAGGCGCTCGGTCCGGCGCGGGGGTCCGTAGTTGCCGTTGTGGTAGTACCCGTTGATGTCTTCGATCTCGGGCCCTTCGAGTTCGATCTCGAACTCGTTGCAATCATCGCCCGTGTTGTTGTTCACGTCGAAGTTGCCGAGTGAACCGATGATCACAACGTCGGCCCCCGCCGACGGGGCGAACGACACGAACGCGCACAGGCCGCACGCCGCGACCAACCCCAGTGCTGTTCTTCTCATGCTGCGGTCTCCTTTGATGCATCCACGGCCCGCCGGAGTCGCGAAGGTTCGACTCGAACCCGATCCCGCAACGCCGTCTGATCGTGACAGGAGAAGTGTCGCCGATGGCAGAAAATGGGCCAGAAGGGAAGACCCGGAAAGCCATAGGAGCTTGCGGGGGAGACCCCGGCAAAGGCGTCCAGCGCCGGGGGACACCCTACGCGGTGCGGCTATTCCCGTCGGGCGGAACGGGGACCTCCGCGCGGAGCGTGGTGCCTCCGGGGAGGACAGGGATGATCTCGAAGCGACCGCCGAGCAGGACCGTTCGCTCGTTCATGCCAGGGATTCCGAGACCGCCGTCGGAGGGTGGGGAGATGGCGCCGGGATCGAAGCCGCGCCCGTTGTCCGTGACCTCGAGCGCGAGGCGATCGCCTTCGCG